>JBCDLA010000020.1:0-31876 GCA_038745945.1 Cyanobacteria bacterium P01_H01_bin.74
AGGGGAGAGAGGTCGCTCCCTCTCCCCTAACAACCCCTCGCCGCGTAAGCGGGAGGACACCCCCCGCTTAACACCCCCCGAAAGAGAAATATAAACCGGCTTTCTTACCTGAATTGCGGCTGCGGTTGCTTTCAGAAATCCTCACTCGCAAAATCGGGTTTCGGGGTGATTGCTATCGCAATTCTACACCCCGAAACCAGAAAGCCTTCTGGTTTGATAATTCAAATCTTGGTGTAACAGAACCAGCAACTTCCGCTATTTCCCAAATTTGCCACAGAGGTTTTATACTGGCGGAAAAATCTGCTGTTTGAGAGTGGCAAGTTAAAATAAACGCACAGCCGAAGCCTTGGAGGCTGTGCCACTTTGAAACTTGTCTGAAGCCGTGGCGAGTTCAGATTTTTCACGCCAGTGTAAATAAACGGTTGGGCTCCTGGAAGTTTTCCAGGGAAAAATAAAAATTAAACTCGGGGCCAGCCAGGGCCCCTGACGGAACAAAGAAAAATATATTTAGGAAAAATCTTGCCTTGACGCAAAGAACCCGAAAGGAAAAAAAGCTCTTCTGGTGCCAAGGGGTCGGTCGTCAGGGGAAAAGGCCGTTTTTTGCGTAGCCTTTGCCCGGTCAGGGTTTAGGGATACGGATGCCTCTGACAGAAAAAATATGGAGTCAGCCTTTCAATACCGGTTGAGCGCAAGCCTGATGAACAAAGCGCCGTGCCCATTGATCAATTTCAATGATTTCTGAGAGCGTTGGCGCAGAAAGAACACCCGCTTGCTGATGGGCAGTGAGTGCAGCCTCAATCAACGCAGGAATCTGCATAAAGCCGATTTGATCATTGAGAAAGAGATCCACAGCAACTTCATCCACTGCATTCAGCACAACTGGGGCGCTGCCACCCAGCTCACCGGCAGCGTAGGCCAGACGAATGCACGGAAATTTATCAAAATCAGGCAATGAAAAATTAAACTGACTGATCCTCTCAATATCCAGATGAACCGCAGGCTCAGGGTTAGCGGGCAGTTCCGGGAAAGTGAGTGCGTAATGAATAGGACCGCGCATATCGTGGGGGGCCAGTTGCATCATCATAGCACCATCTGTAAACTGCACCCCGCTATGAACGATACTTTCAGGGTGAACCAAAATGCCAATCTTTTCATAGGGCTGGTTAAATAACCAGTGCGCTTCAATGACTTCGAGGCCCTTATTCATCATTGTTGCAGAGTCTATCGTAATTTTGCTGCCCATTGTCCAGTTGGGGTGTTTCAGGGCCTGGGCTTTGGTTACCTGGGATAGCTCAGCCTTACTCAGGGTCCGAAATGGCCCCCCTGAGGCCGTGAGATACAGTTTTTTAACAGCTTCAGATTGGTTTCGAACCGATTGCAGGCACTGGTGCAATGCCACATGCTCACTGTCGATTGGCATTACCCGGGGAACAAGATCACTGGTATGCATGTACGGCGAAACCAGATGCCCGCCAGTAACGAAAGTTTCTTTATTGGCGGTAATCAAGCGCTTCCCTGATTGCAGAGCCGCCAAAGAGGGTGGCAACCCTCGAATCCCCACCAAGCCAACAACAACCGTATTAACAGTGGCATCCGTGGCCAAGGCTATCAGCCCCGCTTCACCAAAGCAAATCTCGCCATCAAATGCCGGGCATTCAGCAGCAAGCAAAGCCTGCAATCGGGGAATATCCGCTTCGTTGGCAATACAAAGCTGTTTTGGATGAAACTGTTTAATCTGCTTAGCCAGCAATGCCAAATTACGGCCAGCTGAAAGTGAATAAACCGTATAGCGTTCTGGAAAATGCTGAACCATGTCAAGAACCTGGGTCCCAATAGAGCCGGTTGAACCCAACAGCGAGAGCACGGTTTTTGCAGATGTTTGGCTGTTATTCTTTACATGGATTGTCATATTTTAGAAAGTTTTTTAGAAAATTATAAAAAGCTTTTATAAAAAAATTGTTACTGAGTGGGTATTCGATTTTTTCAATGGAGCTGCCGTGATCATAAATCAGTAAAAACAAGGTTTTGTTAAGAAATATTATGTTTATTTAGTCGAATTTTAATTTCAAGGGTATTATAGTTAAGTAAGGTGTATACAACTTCGTAGAAAAGTTTTGTATGATGTGTTATAACAGCAACCCATAACCGAATGACCCGGTAACCCGGTCGTTTGGTCACAAGAATAGAACTTGGAATTAAACAGATTTTAGAGTTTAGCGTGAATCCGTCAAATCATTAATTATAGTATAGTAGCGTCAACACTGCCAAAGTTAAATGGTTTAATAAATACTATCCGTGTAGAGTCTGAGAGTAAGGTAACCAAAGGGATGAATCAACAATGTTTAAATGCCAGTCTTGTCAATCCACTGAATTCCGCCTAGTTGTCAACCCAAACCAGAAAAAGAGTTTTTCAATCAAACACAATGCATTTAATGAAGTCGTGATCTGTATTAACCAAGAAGAATTTATTGCCGATCTGGCCTTTATGAATCACTTTGCCGTTTGCAAGTCCTGTGACGATATTAAATGCTGGGATTATTTTTTCCGCCAGGAAGCCATCGCAATGTAGACCCTGCCGACGGCAGCCATTGAATGCCTGCTCTGTTTTACATGCATCAAGACCCTCAAAACCTGTCATCAAAAAAACAAAACAACCGTTTATTGTTATGCAAAAAAACCAAAGTTTAATTTCCGTTGCTTACGGTTTCGACGATCATCAGCCTCATCAGACAACGTTTCATTCTGTTCCGAAAAATCAAACGCCTTCTCTTTAAGCCTCTCTTCATCGGAGGTATTGTGGAATGAACGGCCTTCAAACTGCTGGAATCCACCAGACTGTTTTCCACCCATTTCTTGAGAAAACCGGTTGTCAAAACCTTCAAAACCGCTTGACCCTGAACCTGCATCTGCAATGGTTGTCTCTACCCCAAAATTAAAAGGTTGTTGCACATCAGGCAATGCATTGGCTGTAATGCCATAAGGCTCAGCAGGCATGGGCAAAACATTGACCCGTCCGTCCATTACTTTCTCCATTGCCATGGCTTCTGAAGACGGCTCAGTTGAGACCACTAAAGAAAAGGGATTGCGATCTGATTTCTGATTAAAGGCACTGAATTCTTGTAAAAACGTGTTGTAGCCTGGTATCGTTTTCTGATTGACAATGCCTGCCTCAAAGCCTGGAACTTGCTGCGCAAAAGTAAACGCCTGTCCCGCACGGTTGGACAGTGCTAAATTATTGAGTGCAGAACTGCTGGGTTTTGCATCGGGGGGGTTCCCCAGAGAAAAGCCAAATAGACCCGCAAGTTTCGACCCTACACGTCTAGAATTAATTAAAGAGTTTACAAACGGAATGGGCTGATTTTCACGGGCTTGGTTTAAAAGAAATGGGTTAACCAATGGATTCTGATTGGCTGGATCGGCCTGTTGTAACCCGTTAGTCTCATCCAGGATGTCATTGTCTTCATCGGCATTGTTTCCTCCCAGCTGAAACCCGGGGCCCAAGGTTTTAAACGTTGAGGCCAGCGTTAAATCGGTTCGGTTAAAGCCGCCAAAAGCTTCAGAAATGGCTGCTGGCGACTGAAACAAACCACGCGCTGTGGGGTCAAGCCGAACGGAATCAATGCCGCCCATGCCATCCGTGGTGACCGTTAACCCCAAGCCAAGACCTGCAATCGTGAATTCTGGCTGTAGCAGCAACGCATCAAAATTGTCATCCGTCACATCAAAATACGAGACAATGTCCTGGAACTGCTCAGGAATGTCTGGGGTGGATGAAGGAATGGACCCTGAAACAATCTGCGTACCAGACAATTGCAATAAATTATCAAAGCCTAATAAAGCACTAAGCGGCTTTTGTTTTAACAGGCCATCTGTATTGTAGGTAAAAAAAGTATTTTCTAAAGTGGAACTGCTTGTTGGTGCAATATTTACGGCATAGCGCGGAACGAAATCATTGCCGAGTGTAAAAAAAGTACTGTCCTCGTTAATTTCCCACGGGGTTCTCACCACATTGCCACTGCGGTAAAGCGGAAAAAGTTCCAGGGTAGGATTTAAACGAATACCAGACGACATATCACTACTTGCCTGTTGTCTTACTGGGGACGGGTAAATACCGAGAAGTCAATAAAAAGATAGGAAAAAATAGTTACCCAAATTTTCGAGTCATTTTCTAAATTCTGAAGTGCGCTTCTTATGGTTTTAAGACGTGTTCCAAAGTATTTTTTTCTTCTTTGCTCCGTCAGGGAAGAGGCTTTCGCAGCGTCTCCGTAGCCCTTTCCCCTAACAACCCCTTGGTGATTAAAGACTTTCTCTCGGAGCTTTTGTATCAAGGCAAGAATTTCTCTTAAAAAATATCTTTTTTGTTCCGTCAGGGGCCCTGGCTGGCCCCTGACGGAGCATAGAAAAATATGTTTTAAGAAAAGATCTTGCTTCTCATAAAACAGTCTCGTAAAGAAAAAATAGACAGTTAACCAGAACTGCGCTATGATTTAAAGTAGCACTTACTTAAAGAAGTGCTGGGATGTCGAAGTCTCTCATCAACCTGACACACTGGCGTACCAGTGTACACTTTCTCGGCCTTTGGCCGGGAGATGGCACAGTATGTCCAGGCTCTAAGCTAAAGTGTGTCATAGCCGTGTTGATGCGGTTTTCGAACTCCCGGCCATTTTTACATATGTAAGAATGGTTTTTTTGTGTCTTTTTTAGTCTTAGTGGCCTTAATCAAGCGGGAGTCTTTTTCAAGTGTATTTGCAATCATTTCTTAAAATTTAAGCGATAAAAGGTATAAAATCACCTTTTTAACTGCTGGCCTGGTTCAATACTGGGTTGAGGAAGCCAAACACCTCACAGCAGTTCTACCGCCCTAAGTACTGAATAGACTTAGGGTATCTTTCCGTACCATCCAGGCTTTAATCCGTAGTGAGGGCCTGGTTTTTCTTTTCTTTCAAGGTTTTTGAGTAAAGCGGTATCAAGGCAAGAGAATGCTGACGCTTTTTACACATTAAACCGAAAATGAACCACATCACCATCTTGCATTAAGTAGTCTTTGCCTTCCAGGCGCATCAAGCCTTTTTCTTTTGCGCCTTTTTCTCCAGCACAGGCCACATAATCGGCGTAACCTGTTACTTCTGCCCGTATAAAGCCTTTTTCAAAATCGGTATGGATAATTCCTGCACATTGGGGGGCAGTCAATCCTTTTTGGAAAGGCCAGGCCCGAACTTCTTTTTCTCCGGCTGTAAAATAGGTTTCCAGTGTTAGTGTTGCAAATGCTGCCTGAATTAAATTGTCTACTCCGGAAGAAGTGACCCCCAAGCTTTCCAGATAATCTGTTTTTTCGGCCTCAGGCAATTGGGTCAACTCAGCTTCAATTTGCGCAGAAATTGGCACAGCCAGGCGACCTTCTTCCGCAGCTCGGGTTTTTAACGCCTTAAAATAGGGGTTGCCTTCCGGGTTGGCCATATCTTCTTCAGTGACATTGCCGGCATAAATAACCGGTTTGGCACACAATAACTGCGACTTTAAAAACAAAGCTTTTGTTTCAGGGGTCAACACGGTTTCAGGCACCACCGTTCCAGCTTCCAGGTACGGTTTAATTTTCTGGAACAATGCTGTTTTTTCAACCGATTCAGAGTCTTTCTGCTTGGCCTGCTTGCTTAAGCGCTCCACCTGCTTGTCAATGGAGGCCACATCCGCCAGACACAACTCAATGTAAATGGTTTCCAAATCCCGCACAGGATCGATACCACCATCGACGTGCACTATATCAGAGTCTTCAAAGCAACGCACCACGTGCACAATGGCATCCACTTCCCGGATATTGGCCAAAAACTGATTGCCAAGCCCTTCTCCGCGGCTTGCCCCTTTAACCAAGCCTGCAATGTCAACAAACTCAAACACAGCAGGAATAACACTCTGCGTGTTAACCAGCTCTTGCAGAACCGCCATCCGTTTGTCAGGAACCGTGACTATGCCTACATTGGGTTCGATTGTACAAAAGGGATAATTGGCGCTTTCAGCTTGATAAGATGCAGTTAACGCATTAAAAAGTGTGGATTTGCCCACATTGGGAAGACCAACAATGCCTGCTTTTTGCATCAGAGAACCGGTTTCTTTGTTTAATTATGAAGGTTTATTTTTTTGCGGGCCCATTTTAGAGTATGATAGACCCATGCCGATGCAACCACTTTATCTGAAACATAGCCTGTCTATCAAGGATTTGCCCCAGTACTTGGGGTCTCAGTCTGTTGCGAGATTTGACAACAAGTGCGTTTTTGTTGGTGTTGACCTGGCCCCTGTTGATACGCTGGAAACCGGTGTGGTGGTTATTGATGCCAAGCGAAATATCCTCCAGAGAGACAAACTGGACTCCAATGAGAAAGTGATGCGCCTGCTGACTGAAATTTCAGCGCCTGAAAACATGGTGGTTGCCCTTGACTTGCCCAAAAGCCTGCTGATTGCAAGCAAATGGCGCCAACAGCAAATTAAAATGCACCCCCTAACCCTGAATAAAGACGAATTGATGGGGCTGCCTGCTGTAACAAAGGCCTGGTACGCCCAACGAGCGCGCGCACTGTTTAAAAGCGCCAGAGAAAATAATCAATTTATCTTTGGGTTTTTTGCCCCGCATGCCAAATTGCGGTTTGGTCTTACGACCCCGTTTCGCAACCGCAGCCCAAATGGCTGCCGGGCATTGCAGAACAATATTAGACAATACCTTAACCTGAACGGACTTTCCGAAAACCTGGCGCCAAGCTCTGTTTTGGATGCTGCCATTGGGGCCTATTCAGCCTGGCTGCTGTGCCATGGCCGAGAAAAAATTCATTACCAGCTCTATCTGGATGACAATGCCCGGTTGTACCTGGATCCCCTGCACTGTCTGGAAAAAGGGACGGTGCCTGCCAAGAAGAAACGATTCCGGCACCGGTATGTTTCCCCAAAGTAAAAACCAGCCCGAGCGTTTAATTCTTGGGGTTATTCCAACAAAACGATGCATTGTCCTTTTTGCGTTGCCAGCTGGCATTGTTTTAATCGCCTGGCTGATTTGGTGGAATATTTCTGATCTGCTGCTTTGGGCCAGCGGATTTTACACGATCTGCTGCACTAGTCTGTGCATTCAGCAGGGGCTAAAATATCACCCAGTCACCCAAAAAAAACAAGATGAAAATAAAAGCGAAGGTGGGCAGTCTGTCTCGGCGCTACCACTGGCAATCTCTGTCCAAATGAATCAAACCGTTATTGCGGGCAAAAAAACACCCGGTCAGCTGATTATCGAAAATAGAGCTGCTTTTCCAGTCACTGGGGCTTTATCCGGGTTATTTCCACCCGGATGGATTGTTTCGCAGAGTGAAGCAACTCGAAAACAGCCCGAAGAAGAATTTAACCAACCCTCCGGCAAGATAAATGATGATGCAGAGACCGTCTTGTTCTCGTTAAAGGGTTTGGAAAAAACAACCCAAACCGTTGAGATTATTCCGTCAAAATTGCCGACACACCCAGGGCCTTTTTCTTTAAAACAGTGTATTGTGCGTTACAGTGCCGGGCTGCATTTATTTCAGACCATCGCCAACCAGCCGCTGCAGGCCCCAATAAGCAGTCAAGTGGTTAATAGTATGGTCAAACCATCAAAAAATTTGTCTCTCTGGGCCGAGCAATTATTATTTGGCTCAGACTCTAAATCCACTACCAGCCCAAAATTTAAACCCCAATTTAAACCAAAATCCCCATTAGACTTCCCGAAAACCCGCTCGGTTTATTATAAACTTTCAGGCCATAAACTTCCAGTCCATAAATTTGCAGGGCCATTCATCGTAAAAAAGCAGCATGCCACTAAAAAAATAACAGCAAAATACGGTCAGCCAGCGCCATCAGACTTATTGCAGAAACAACACTTGATTGTACTAGACACCAGTGCGGCAATGACGCTTCCTTATCCAGCATATCCACCTGATCCAGATTATCCGGCAGACTTTGTGTTTAATACACCGGGAGAGATTGCCTCGATTAAAGAAGGCGCGTTTAAAAGAACAAAGCCACAAAGAAAGAATAAAAAAAGGACAGCTTCTCCAAACTGTACGTTTGACTGTGCCATCGCAGTTGCCAGAGCGTTGTCTGAATCAGGGATTGAAGCTGACAAGCTGGCCGGGTTTGGGCTGATTGAACAAACGGGATACCTGCCTTTATCGGCAACGCCAGGCAATGCCATTTCACGCCAGAAAATACAGGCCAAACTGATGCAAACATCCGCAAATGCTGGCTTTTTGCCGGATTACGCACTGGTTTTTTCAGAAATTGAGCGTCATTTACAGCAAACCGGGCACTGGGGCAACTGCACGGTTTATCTGATTGCCTGTTTTTCAGATGCCGACGCAGTGGAATCGCTCTACCAGAATTTGCCCGGGTTTCTTAAAGTGTGTCCACTCCAGATTGTTTCTATTGACCCGTTTTCCCCAGGGACCGCTAATCACTGTGAGCCATTGCTTCAACCAACCCTAACTTTAACGAAAGCCTATCGAGCCAGTGTTCATCATACGTTACAGGCTAAGCGACAACAGGCACTCACTCAGTTATCGTGTATTAACCATGTCACGGTTCACAGTTTTTGATTGTTAATCCCAAGCGTTGAAAAAATTGTTTACGCACAATTATCGTGTTAACTTTGTTTTTAATTTAAAGGTCTGTAAGACTCACCCCATATAACTTTCTAGCAGTAAAGCCTGTAAAAAACCGTTAGAAAAAGCTGATTAATGACCAATTTTATTGCTTCACCCACAAAAAAAATTGCAGTCGCTATGAGTGGCGGTGTAGACAGCAGTGTTGCCGCTTATCTTATCCGACAAGCGGGATATGAGGCTATCGGCTTGACAGCTTGGACCTTAAATGGCCCCGGAAAATGCTGCAACGACGCCCTGGTTAATGCAGGCCGGGTCTGCGAAACATTGGGAATGACCTATGATACCGTCGATCTGCGGGCCGCTTTTTCTCATTATGTGATGGACTACTACAACAAATCCTATAAAACTGGGTTAACCCCAAACCCTTGTGTGGAATGCAACCGTTTTGTCAAGTGGGAGCTTCTGGTTGATTATGCAGTAAACACCCTGGGTGCCGACTACATTGCCACAGGTCACTATGCCCTCATTCATCACCACCCGGAAAAAGAAGATCCCGTGTCACTTTATCGGTCGACAGATGAGCATAAGGACCAGACCTATATGATGGCACGTGTTTACCCGCATGATTTGGCCAAAACAATCTTTCCACTGGGCACAATGACAAAACCAGAGGTGGTTGCATTGGCAAAATCGGTTGACTTGCCAACAGCATACAGTAAAGAGTCTCAAGACATTTGCTTTGTGCTAAACGGTCAAGCCAACTACATGAATGGTGTTTTTGGCAAACAGACAGGCAATTTAGTCGATTATGATACGGGCAAAGTGGTTGGCCAGCATGAGGGACATTACCGCTACACACTGGGTCAACGAAAAGGAATTGGGGTTGGCGTGGGCCGTCCGGTCTATGTGGTTAAAATTGATGTTGACTCTAACACAGTTTACCTGGGCGATCAGCACCACATTGAGAAAACCCGCTTTGTGGTGAAAGAGCCAAACTGGCTGGTTCAACGGTTTCAATCGCCTGAAGCGTATCCATTTCAGAGCATGGTTAAAATCAGGTACAACAGTCCACCAGTTTTGGGTACCGTTGAATACGCGCATCAGGGGGAACTTTGGGTCACCCTGGATACCCCACAACTGGCAGTCACTCCGGGCCAGATTGCCGCATTTTATGATGAAAACTTTCAGCAATTATACGGGGGGGGCTATATTGAAGCACACCTTGCCCAGCAAACCCCAACACCAGAAGAGTGGCAAGAAAAAGCTGAAAATTTGCCGGATTTGCACTGCCAGCTGGCTTAGTTTTTACAGAAGGTTCTTACAAGCATGACAACAGAGACCACGACTCGGCAAGAAAACAAAGAAGCCCGAAAGCATTTGATTGCCTCTAATGATTTAACACGGGCAGAGATTGACGCGTTAATAAAGCAGGCCAATGCGTTTCTGCCTTATGTCCAAAAAAAGACGGAAAATCAAAAACCACGCGACTTACTTGCTGGAAAAACCATTTTGACACTGTTTGCTGAAAATTCCACACGGACAAAAATTAGTTTTGAGCTGGCCGCCAAATTACTTGGGGCAACTGTCATTAACTTCGATGCCACAACCTCATCCCTAAAAAAAGGGGAATCGTTGGATGATACCATCGAGAATTTAATTGCCATGGGCATTGATGCCATTGTACTGCGCCATAAAAGCGCAGGAATTCACCATCAACTGGTGCAACGTTTTGGCGAACAGGTTTGCATGATTAATGCTGGTGATGGTGCGCACGACCATCCAACACAGGGGCTTTTAGACTGTTTTACAATGCATCAAGTTCTGGATACATTGCACGATAAAAAAGTGGTTATTGTGGGAGATATTTTACACAGCCGTGTTGCACGATCGAATTTACACTTGCTGAATTGCTACGGCGCAAAAGTTCATTTTGTTGGACCACCGCCGTTAATGCCCAAAGAGATAACAGAGGTGATTCCCGGCGGCTGCCTTGTCCATGAACAATTATCTGAGGCGCTGCCCAATGCTGATATTGTGATGGCATTGCGCATACAGACAGAAAGACAAGAAAGCAACAGCATTGCCTCATTAGCAGATTATTCAGCAATGTACAGGCTAACGCATCAACATTTAAAACAGTGGTGTAAGCCGACTGTCAAATTGATGCATCCAGGTCCTGTGAACCGCGGCGTGGAAGTAAGCACTGCTTTAATCGATGATCCAGCAATCTCATTAGTATTGCAGCAAGTGACCAATGGGGTAGCAATGCGAATGGCCGTTTTATTGAGATGTCTGACAGAATAAAAGCAGAGCCAGAGAGCGGTTTCTATTTGCTTTTATTATTTACTCATTCATTGCGTCATTGTGCGTCAAAACGGCTTGAATTTGCTCAAAAGCCCAATCCAAATCAGACTGGGTGATGATCAATGGTGGGGCAAAGCGTATCACCGTATCATGAGTCTCTTTACACAAAATTCCACGTGCTTTTAAAGACTCACAAAACGCTCTGGCATGCTGCGTGAGTTCAATGCCAATCAAAAGGCCTCGTCCCCGAATGTCCTGAATTAATGGGCTTTTTATGGTTTTCAGCCGCTCAAGAAAATATTGACCCAGATTTTTAGAGCGCTCTGCCAGGTCCTCCTCCAACAGAACATCGATTGCTGCACACGCTACAGCACAACCCAAAGGATTACCACCATAAGTGCTGCCGTGATCTCCCGGATGAAAAACAGACATAATGGACCGATTGGCCATAACCGCTGAAACAGGATAAAATCCGCCAGACAAAGCCTTGCCAACAACAATAACATCTGGGGTAATGTCATCATGTTGAAAAGCAAACAGTTTGCCTGTTCGGCCAAGTCCTGTCTGGATTTCATCAACCATCAGCAAAATATTGTTCCTTTTGCACAAGTCGCTTAATTCACGGAGATATCCGTCATCAGGAAGTAAAATGCCTGCTTCTGCTTGTATGGGTTCAATGAAAACAGCACAGGTATTGGCGTTGATGGCTGCTTTCACGGCCTCAATGTTGTTATAGGCAACAACGGTGAAACCCGGTGTAAAGGGTCCAAAATTTTGTTTGTATTGTGTTTCGGTGGTAAAACTAATAATGCTAATCGTTCGGCCATGAAAGTTGTTGTTAAAAACAATAATTTCTGCAGTGTTTTCTGGGATGCCTTTGACAGTATAGCCCCATTTTCTGGCCATCTTGATGGCTGTCTCGCACGCCTCTGCCCCAGAATTCATGGGCAACGCTTGATCCAAGCCAGAGAGTTGATGTAACTTTTCATACAGTCTGGGCAAGTGGGTGTTTCGAAAGGCTCTGGAAGTTAATGTGACCGCTTTGGCCTGCTGTAGCAAAGTATTCAAAATCTTTGGATGGCAGTGACCTTGATTCAAAGCCGAATAAGCACTGAGACAATCCAGATAACGTTTGCCGGAAACATCGGTAACCCAGCAGCCTTTGGCTTCCGCGATAACAATATCCAGGGGATGATAGTTGTTAGCCCCATGTTTTTCTTCTAAGGCAATATAATCTTCAGCTTCTGAGAGTGGGCTTAGTGGGGACATTATAAAAACGCTTACTTTTTATTAAGTAGTTGTATTGTGCTAGCTTTGGCTGCCCAGCACGTTTGCTGTATGAGTTGCTGCTTCAATGGCTTGAGCAACGACGGCCCTGAACTTTCCATGCTCCAGGGCATGTAAACCTGCAATGGTGCAACCACCGGGCGTGGTAACTTCGTCTTTGAGTTGGGCTGGGTGTTTGTGAGACTGTTGAACCATTGTTGCTGAACCAGAAACAACCTGGGTGGCCACTTGCAAAGCAGTTTGTCTGGGTAACCCCATTTTAACAGCACCATCAGCCAACGATTCAATCATCATAAAAACAAATGCGGGGCCACTGCCACTGAGTGCCGTCACAACGTCAAACTGTTTTTCGGGCAAGGCAATGCATTGCCCCATCTCCGAAAAAATACACTGTACCCAATTTTGATGATGTGATGTAAAAAACGCATTGCCACAATAAGCTGCCATCCCTTGGTGAACCAGGCTTGGGGTATTGGTCATCACCCGGCTTAAGGGGTTTTCAGTATTTAAAGCGGTTTCCATTTGCTTCAAAGAAACCCCTGCTGCAATAGAAATCACCAGGGTTTCAGGGTCTAACCCCGAATTTTTTAGTGTCTCTAAAACTGAATTAATCTGATAGGGTTTGACTGCCAGAACAATGAGACTGGAGGTAGGAACCCAATCAAAATATTGTGGCGAGCACAGAATATTAAGTTTTTCTGAAACTTGCAAACTGGTGGTTTCACAATGGGTTGCCCCCCAAATGGTTTCAACAGACAGTGTCTTGGCCTGTTGAACCCCTTGAATAATGGCTTTACCCATTGTCCCAACACCAATAACCCCCATGGTTTCAATGGTGCATTCAGACTGAGTGGTATGTTTTAAAGAATGAGAGCTTTTGGTCATGAAGTTAAAATTTTAATAAACATCATTAGAGACAGGCAAGAATAAACGCAGGCAATTCTATTTTAGGGACAAGAAACAAAAGAAACAATAAAACAAAAAAATTTTATCTTTCATACACTGTTACACTAAATTTTCTCAAAGTAGATTAAAAACGCCATTTAAAAATGTAACAAATTATAAAATTTATAAAAATCCCCCCGCAATATTTTCCAGAAAACACGCTTCATGCAAGTAAGACTCTTTAAATGAGTTCACAAAAGACACAAATGGCACTGACAGTATGGCAGATTTAAAAAAGTTGCATTGTTTTAAAAACTAGGTTTTAAATAAAAAACAGTTTTTATGACCACTGAACTAAGTCCAATAAAGGTAAAAAACAGTGAAAGAATGGATGGCGGGCTAAGCAATTTACAGATAAAAAAAATAGCATTGGTCAATTAAACAGACAATCAAATTCTTGACACCAGAGTCTGAGCGTATTTTACAGTTTGCTGAGCGCCTGGCCAAAAAATTATCACCAATAGTTATTTTACTCATCACCACAAAACAAAGTTAAAAAAAGAAAGAATATTCATTATGTCATCATCACGCTCTGAAACTGGTTTGCCAACAAATGGCCTGCCGGTAGCACCTAAAAAACCAACCAGACGCGGCAGTTTACCAGGATTAAGACCTGGGACCATAAAGCCAGGTCAGCTTCGCCATGGGCTATCACTTTCTGGAACTAATGAAGATTCCTTCGAGCAAGCATCGGCAAATCAAACAGCATCTGATGAAGCAGGGCAAGGAAAACAGACTAGAAGGGATCGAGAAAGCATCCGGCTGCCAAAAGGTTTGAATTTCCAACAGCCTGGGGCTAAAAAGCCAAATACCACAGATACCGTAACGTTGTCCATCAAAGAAGAACCGCCAGAACAACCCGCAGGTGGTAATGCTGGCACTGGCATAAAATCAAAAAAGGAAGAAAAACCTGCTGGCTGGAATGCAGATGGATTTTTTGATATTGGGCAAGACGACCCCGAAAAAGACCTTGCTGATCAAATATCAGCACTCGAAGGCGACATTAAATTAACAAAACAAGGCATTGAAACCATTATTAAAGCAGGAGAAGTTGAATCATGGATGACATCAAGGAAAGAAGAACTTATTAAAGAATTGAACCAACAAAAGACAAACCTTTTGACTCTGGAAATTCAACTGCTCGATCGTCAGATGCGTCAGGAAGGACTAAGTGTAGAAGAGCAGAGAAAATTAAATGCTGAAAAAGTAACAAAAGCGTATGAAATCAATCAGGTTGAGCAAACGGTTGCAGAATGGGTTCAAAAATTGGAAGCAGATACAAAGGATGCTGAAACTGCAAGGCAAGTAGCTGAAACTGCAAGGCGAGTAGCTGAAGCAGCGATAAAGGAAACTGATACTCGTGAGATTAGAAACTTAGAACAGTTAAGAAAATCTCAGGATAACAATGTAACAGCTAAGACAATACACGAGGAAACAAAAGAAGATGTGGAAAAACGTTTAACAGGTGCAGTTGATATATTAAAGAATCCTGAAATGCCAAATTTTCTAAAAAAACCAGCCCAGAAAGAGCTCAATGACATAGTATCACGAGCGCTACAAGTGCAAAGGCATTTGCAGTTAACCAAGAGTCAACCCCAAGACCCATATACAAAGTTTATGCTAGAAATTGCAAGCGAGTACAATCTCCAAAAAACAGAGATGAAGCCCACAAGTCTGGGACAGTCTGGCTGTAGAACTTCCTGGGCAAGTTATTTAAACATGAAAGTACAGACCAAAGGGTTATTTTAGAAGAAGAAATGTATTGCGGTTAAATCAGAGCAGGCTCAACTGAGCCACTGAATTAGCACTGGGGAATTTGAATTGGGCCTTGGCTTTTATTGGAAGAGTCTGAGTACTTCCGTTTCAATGCCTATCGACTTGACGGGCTTACACGTTGGCTTTCATTCATCACAGCACACTAAAAATTAAAAAAAGGAGACTGTCTTAATGGCGTCACCGCCTTCATCTCGTTCACCATCACCTGGCCCAGGGCCAGCTCCTGGGCCTGCAACTCAATTATCCCCACGCATAAAAAAAGGCGTTTAGATCGGCCAGCTCAGGCAGAATCTCAAACAAAACTATCAGGACCAGCTACTGATACGTTTACTTTGGCAAATGCGCAAAAAGCAGAAGAAACATCAAAAGCTGGCCCTGCAGAAGAAGAATCCCAAAGCCCGGAACTGCCTGCTGTTGCAGAATCCAAGTACGATTCTGAAGACGAGAAAAAAGAAGAAACTACTGATTTAAAGACTGAAAAAACATCAATCCATACCGCTGAGGCCAAGCCAACATCGCCTTTAGAGGAGGAAGTCCGTCAACGCACTGAACAGAGAATTAATGCAATTAGGCAAGAAATTACCAGGCTTGAAACAATCCTTGCTATTTTGCAAGAGCCGGTGGATCCTTCTACAAAAGAACCAGCGGATCCTTCTGCAAAAGAACCGATGAGCCCTTCTACAAAAGAACCGATGGACCCTTCTACAAAAGAACCGGCGGTTCCTTCTGCAAAAGAACCGATGGGCCCTTCTACAAAAGAACCGGCGGTTCCTTCTGCATTTGATAGGCGAATACAAGCAGAAAAAAATCAGAATTTAGAAATACAAATTGAAACGATGAGAAAGAGGCGAGAAGCCCT
Organism: Cyanobacteria bacterium P01_H01_bin.74; assembly: GCA_038745945.1. Classification (GTDB taxonomy): domain Bacteria; phylum Cyanobacteriota; class Vampirovibrionia; order Vampirovibrionales; family Vampirovibrionaceae; genus JBCDLA01. Next base: position 15,781 of record JBCDLA010000020.1, read on the forward strand.
GGAAGCTAAAAAGACATCAGTGGATGAGTCAGAAAAAGAAAGCGTGCAAAGGCAAATTGACGCATGCCAAAAAATGATTATAAATCTTAAGGAAGCAATCGCTAGAAATGCCAGTCAAACAGAGACAGAGCAAAGAACTGCTAGAAGTACCAGTCAAACAGAGACAGAGCAAAGTAGTTATTTATACACTGAACAACTTGCGAATTCTTTTTATGAAACCCAGCCCATTTATATGCGATTAATTGAACTTTATGAAGATTTGATTACCTTAAAAAAAATACAAGGTCTGGACAAAGCTGAAAAATAGTCCCATTAGCCAGCATATTGGTTCGTGATAAAATAATGAATATTGCAACATTGTATTGTCTTTGCCAGAAAGCCCGGTTTTTGCCATGCCTCAGCCCCCGTCCTCTTACGGATCCGATCAGATCCGCGTTCTAGAAGGCCTGGAAGCTGTTCGCCTGCGCCCAGGGATGTACATTGGTTCAACCAGCCAACGGGGTTTGCATCACCTAATTTATGAAATTGTTGACAATTCAGTGGATGAGGCCCTGGCAGGCTACTGCACAGAAATTAAAGTTGCCGTAAACGAAGACAACAGTGTCAGCATTCAAGACGATGGCCGCGGTATCCCCGTGGATGTCAAAGAAGACAGTGGCAAATCCGCCCTGGAAATTGTGCATACAGTTTTGCATGCTGGCGGTAAATTTGGGGATGGCGGTTATAAAGTTTCTGGGGGGCTGCACGGGGTTGGGGCATCAGTAGTCAATGCCCTCAGTGAAAAAATGGTCGTCGAAGTTCACCGCGACGGGGGCGTGTTTAAACAATCTTACCAGCGGGGCGAGCCTGATGCGGCTGTGCAACGTGTGGGAGACTCCAGCGGCCATGGCACCAAAACCACATTTTGGCCAGATGCCGATATTTTTGAAACCACCACCATTGACACCGATATTATTTCAACCCGCCTACGAGAAATGGCGTTTTTAAACAAGGGCTTAAAACTTTGCTTCAGCGATAAAAAAACCGGCCAGGATGATATTTTTTATTACGAAGGCGGGATTGCCAGCTATGTCGAATACCTGAATGAAACCAAAACCATTTTGTTTAAGCCCCCGTTTTACGTGGATGACAGCAAAGACAATGTCCAAGTGGAAGTCTCATTTCAATACAGCGATGCCTATTCAGAAACGGTGCTGAGCTTTGCCAATAACATTAATACCCACCACGGTGGCACGCATTTAACCGGCTTTCGCAATGCCTTGACTCGCATTATTAATGACTTTGGCCGCAAGAACAACCTGATTAAAGAGAACGAACCCAACCTCAGTGGGGATGACATCCGCGAAGGCTTAACCGCCATTATCAGTGTCAAGGTGCCCAACCCCGAGTTTGAAGGCCAAACCAAAGAAAAGTTGGGCAACAGTGAAGTTCAGGCCATTGTGCAAAATGTGCTCAGTGATAAGCTGGCGGATTGGCTGGAGCTGAATCCCAAGCAGGCCAAGGCGCTAATTTCAAAAGCCATGCTGGCGCTTCAGGCCAGAGAAGCTGCCCGAAAAGCCAGAGAATTGACCCGTCGCAAGACAGCCCTTGAAAGCTCCACGCTGCCGGGCAAGCTGGCCGATTGTGCCAGCCGGGATCCTGCCCAATCCGAGATTTATATTGTTGAGGGGGATTCAGCGGGTGGCAGTGCCAAGCAAGGGCGTAACCGATTCTTTCAGGCGATTTTGCCGCTTCGGGGGAAAATTCTCAATGTTGAGCGCGCCCGTCTGGACAAAATTTACAACAACGCAGAAATCCAGAGCCTGATTCAGGCCCTGGGCATTACCATATCACGCAGTGATGAAGACTTTGACATGGAACGCCTGCGTTACCACAAAGTAATTATCATGACTGACGCTGATGTGGATGGGGCACATATTCGTACGCTGCTGTTAACGTTTTTCTTTCGGTATGCCAGGCCCCTGGTAGAACAGGGCTATATTTATATTGCCCAACCGCCCCTGTTTAAAGTGACTGCCAACCGTGAAACATTTTACCTCTACAATGAAAGTGAGCTAGAACGGATGCTGGCTGACCGGGGCATTAAAAATCTGGTTTTACGAAACAAGCAACAAGCTTCAACACTTCAGGATGCGGATTTAAAAACAGTGTTGTCGCAGTACAGCAAGTTTATGCAAGCCCGGCAATCCAGCGGGTTTAAACCGATGCCACTGGCACTCATTGCAGCGCTAACCTCAGATGCTGTTTCATCTTCCAGTTTGGCCAGCACTGAGGCAGCAACAGCACTGATTGGCAAGCTCACCGAAAAATTTCCAGCCTATCGCTGCCAGATTAAAAGCCATCCAGAAGATGAGAGCGTCAACATTGTTATTCATCTGCCCTCAGAAACCGACAAATCCCCAGAGGAGCTAGAGAAGGGTCAAGCAGCAGAAACCGCAGAAACGGATGGTGATTCGCCTGTTGTCCATCTCACACCAAGCCTTTTTGATAGCCTGGAGTACCAGCACCTGAATGAGACGTATCCAAATCTGGTGGGCTATATGGATGCCTCAGAAGAAAATCTTGAATTGATTGCAAGCGGGAAAGAAACCATTACAGTGCGGACCCTGGATGATGTGAAAGCCCATATTGAAGAGCGTGGCAAAAAGGGCATTCAGATGCAGCGCTTTAAGGGCCTGGGTGAAATGATGCCCCAGCAGTTGTGGGATACCACAATGAACCCGGAAACCCGCACACTGTTAAATGTTGAAATCAATGAAGCCGCTGTGGCTGATCGGATGTTTGATATCTTAATGGGTGAACGGGTTGAACCTCGCCGTAACTTTATTGAAACGCATGCCAATCTTGTGAAAAACTTAGACGTCTAAATAAAGCGACGCCTAATTTTTTAATTCGAAGTCGTTGTGATTATTTTAAATCGGTTTTATTTCGGATTTTCAGAAAAAGTAAGTTTCATCTTGGATTTTCAGAAAAACACTTGTTTATTTTTTTTAGAAATGCTATATTGAAAGAATAATATATTTTCAAAAAAGATTTTTTTAGGTTTTAAAAGGGATTGGGGCGTATTTTTAAAGAAGTAATGCACAAAGACATTATTTTTTAAAGCAGTAAAAGAACAACTATTGTTCAATTTTAATCACACTGACCGGACAAACTTTTGCAGCCTCGCGGCAATTATTTTCATTGCCCAATACATTTTCAGCATTGACCTCTGCTTCATCATAAACTGTGAAAACATCAGGGCAAATTGATTCACAGGCGCCACAGGCGATACAACCATCAACAATTGAGACAAACATAGTATTCAGTTACTGTAGTTTTAATTACTCTTTAGATTTTAAAATATACTAAGAATTTTTTGGCGCTTCAAGTCATCATTGGTTTCAGTGAGACTTTGTGGTTGAATAAAATCTCTTTGTCGTTGTCTTGGGTAAATATTCGTCTGATGCAGTCCACCCACAAAATTCTGGTCCTTCGCGGTGATGGAATCGGCCCTGAAATAATGACGGCTGCCATTACTGTACTTCGTAGCATTGAAGCCCGATTTCAATGTGGATCTTTTGAGCTGATTGAAGGCTTAATCGGTGGGGTTGCCATTGACAAAATGGGTGTCCCCCTACCAGAAGAAACATTGGCGCTAGCCAAAGAATGCGATGCCATTTTGATGGCTGCTGTGGGGGACACCCAGTACGATAAGCTTGACCCTGCTATTCGTCCAGAAAAAGGCTTGCTTCAGATTCGTAAGGCATTAGGGCTATTTGCCAACCTTAGACCTGTAAAAGGATTTGTCGGAGCAACCGGGGGAGCCCCGTTAAAAGCTGATCGCATTGAGAATGTTGACTTGCTTGTTGTGCGTGAGTTAACTGGTGGCATCTATTTTGGTGACCCCAGAATGAGAACCGGTGAAGGGCCTACTGAAAAAGCAATTGATACAATGGTTTACACACGGGCAGAGATTGAGCAGATTCTTCGTATTGCTTTTGAAGCAGCACAAACCCGGAGAAAACATGTCACCTCTGTCGATAAAGCCAATGTACTGGCCAGCTCTCAATTGTGGCGTGATGTTGCTGATGAGATCTCTTCAGATTATCCTGATGTAACCCTTACACACCTTTATGTGGACAATGCAGCGATGCAACTGGTGGTCAACCCAAAACAATTTGATGTTCTGGTGACCGGTAACTTGTTTGGCGATATCTTGTCTGATGAAGCCAGTGTATTGATAGGTTCTCTTGGAATGCTACCCAGCGCCAGTCTTGGTAAAAAAGTTCAGGACCATCAAGCGAAGGGAAACCTGTTAAAAATGCCAGCGCTTTACGAACCAGCTCATGGATCAGCGCCCTCATTAAAAGGAAAAAACGAAGCCAATCCCATTGCGCAAATCTTATCGGTCGCCCTAATGCTGGGTCAGAGTTTTGGCTACCACCAGGAAGCAGCGGCAATTTCTACAGCCATTCAATCGGTATTGGATACAGGTTACCGGACTGCAGATATTGCCAGTGAAAACAGTAAAATTTGCGGTACCGATGAGATGGCCAATCGTATTGCATCTGAAATTGGAAGACAGTAACCAGCAAAATCTAAAAATATCCGCAAACTATATTAAGAACCATCCCGGATAAAAAATCCGTTCAGTTAAACTATGACCAATAAATTGCATACAAATAGAAAATAAAGAGGTTATTTCACATGGAAAAAACATTTATTGCATTAAAACCAGATGCCATTCAACGCGGGTTTGTGGGGGAGATTATTTCTCGCTTTGAGCGTAAAGGCTTTAAGCTGATTGGTATGAAAATGATGATGGTTACTCAATCGATGGCAAAAGAACACTACGGGGAACACAAAGGTAAACCCTTTTTTGACGGTCTGGTCAATTTCATTACTTCTTCGCCCATAGTGGCCATGGCCTGGGAAGGCGACAATGTTGTATCTGCTGCCCGGTTAATGATGGGAGCAACCAATCCCAAAGACGCCCAGCCGGGTACTATTCGTGGTGATTTTGCTGTTGATATGGGCCGCAACATCATTCATGGCTCAGACAGTGTGGCCAGTGCAGAGCGTGAACTGGGTATCTTTTTTGATCCCAATGAGTTGCTTGCAGGATGGCTTTGCCAAAGCGACTGCTGGGTTTACGAAAATATTAAAGCACCAGCAGTTGTTTAATTAGAGATAATGCCCTGACCCATGCTACAACGTCTCCGTCAATGACTGCCCCAACGAAAAATATGGACGCTTCTTTAAATAGCGATGAGCACCCAAACTCTCAAGAAAAGCACCCTTGGCTAGAATGGATTAAGCAAGTTCATGCCATTGCGCATTGGGGGCTCACTTATGCAAAAGATCCTTTTGATCTTGAGCGTTATGAGGCCCTGCAGTCACTTTCAGTGGCGATGATGGCAGATTTTACAACATTGGATAAAAGCAGAATTACCACACTTTTTGACAATGAGCCTGGCTATGTGACGCCCAAAGTGGATGTGCGCGGTGTGGTGTTTAAAGATCGCCAGTTGTTAATGATTCGGGAAAATCTGGATGGCTTGTGGACTATTCCGGGAGGCTGGGCTGATATTGGGTTAAGCCCGCGACAAGTGGTAGTAAAAGAAGTGCAAGAAGAAGCGGGTCTTAATGTCGAAGCAGGAAAATTACTCGCTGTTTTAGACAAACAATTTTACAGACACCCAGTTTCTGCCTTCCACATTTATAAAATTTTTATTCAGTGCCATATTACTGGCGGAGAGCTGGCAACCGGTTTAGAGTCAACAGACGTTGGCTTTTTTTCGTTGGATAATTTACCGCCCCTGTCATCCAATCGCATAACACAACAGCAAATTGAGCTGTTGTTTGCGCACTTGAATGACCCCAGTCGGCCCACTGATTTAAGTTAACAAAAATTACCCTATTTTCTAAAAGAAGCTATACTATACGATGTTTATTTCTTTTTCTGTTAAGACAGTGTAGTTTAAAGCACTTTTTCTTTTTTTTTCTAAAGGGATTTAGAAATCCCTCAAAAAACCTTATGCTCAAAAAACCTTATAAAAGAGAAAATGCTTTGTTACAAAAAAACAGTATTTCTACAAAATAAAATAGACTAAATACGGATATAGTCCCGCAGTTTTGCAAGGGTCTTGGGGCCAATTCCTCGCACCCGCTGCAGATCATCCACACTGGTAAAGCGGCCATGTTGCAACCGATCGGTAATAATGCGACTGGCAATAGCAGGGCCTATGCCAGGAAGCAACTGTAATTTGGTTTGGGCATCTGTATTAATATTGACGCTTTGGGGTGTCGAGCTATTTTTACGAAACGGTGTTGTTTTTTGAGGCAATAGCATTGACTGTCTTGGCTGTGATGGTGCATTAACTGCCAAAAAATCCTGAGTCTGGAGTTTATCAGGCTCGTCAATAGGCTCGGTTGTGATTAGGGTGCGGCTGGACGGGTCAAGTTGGCAAGAAACAGATGCTGTTGTACCCATTAAAAAAGCATTACGCGACAACGCCGTCAGTTTGATGGCTGCAACTGGTTGTGGTAACAGCAAAGGAAAGGTTCCTACCAAAAAAATGAGGCTTAAAGCCAAAAAAGCCAGTTTGTTTTGCATAAAGCCATGTTATTCTCTTACAATCAGTTATTAGAAAGCTTTTTAAAGAATCAGTTTTATAATTAGCTTTTCAAAATAAGAGCCCGTAAATAAAAGTGTTAAACGGGGTTTTAATGTTTTTAGCGTAATTAACGAGTATTTTTTTGTTTATTGCTGGCCCTGTTAAACAGTTGCTTACGAGCAAACTGCAGGGCTGGCATAAGTAGAAAAATTACTGCCTCTGATTTTATTGTAAGCTTTTTATTGTAAGCTGGTTTCATTGTAAGACGGATAAGCGGCTTCCGCCAGTACAATGTCTCTGAGTGCCAGGCATGTTGTAATCATCGGTTCCACCCAACTGAGTGGCAACATGTTGCTCGCATCACTTAATCCAAATGCCGGATCAGGGTGGGTTTCAAAAAACAGACCATCACATCCAGCGGCAATGGCTGCTTTGGCCAGAATAGGCGCATATTCACGGTTTCCACCTGTTGTTTCACCAGCACCACCCGGCAGCTGAACACTATGTGTGGCATCAAAAATAATAGGAACGCCCAGTTGGTGTGTTATAGGGATGGCCCGCATATCCACAACCAGGTTGTTGTAGCCAAATGTTGAGCCGCGTTCTGTAATATATACCTGGTCATTGCCCATTGACGTTACTTTTTTAATAGCATGACGCATATCAGCGGGTGCCACAAACTGACCCTTCTTGATGTTTACGCCAATATTGGTTTTTCCGGCTTCCACCAGCAAATCGGTCTGGCGGCATAAAAAAGCAGGAATCTGAATCATATCCACCACCGCAGCGGCGGGTGCAACTTGCTCAGGAGTATGAACATCGGTTAACAGCTGAACGCCAACGGTTTCTTTAATTTTTTGAAGAATGCGCAGGCCTTCGGTAAGCCCGGGCCCTCGGTAAGACTGAATGGACGATCGGTTGGCTTTGTCGAAAGAGCTTTTAAAATAAAAGGAAATTTTGTCCGCATACGGCGCCAGAATAGCAGATAGCTGCTCAGCCACAGCTGCATTAAGGGCCCCGTCTTCTTTTTCAATCACGCAAGGTCCCGCAATGACAATTAATTTCTTTTTGGGCAATGCAGGAGATGTCATCAAACCAACCGCTTTCTTTGAAATTCAATAAAAAAGGCTTTAAATTCAAGGCCAAATGGGGCATAATAAGGCTTTGTTTTATACCAGTACAATAAAACAAAATAGCAATGCTATCAGGCAGTCTTAACAAGCCTTATACCAATATTGTGCATTATATTAGCGTTACGATAGTACCATAGACAGTGTTCTATCAACATTCAGTAAAAAAATTAGATCATAGAGCGAGATGCAGGCCAGACAGAGTCAAGCCAAATTGAAACCCCGTTATAGCTTATTACTCAGCGCGTTTGTCTTGGGTTCATTTTTTTTAACAAGCACCCTAAAGCAAGTCATTCCTGCCCAATATGAGCTTAAAACACAAGCGGTTTCTGCGCGTTCTTTCTTGCTGCAAGGCACGTATCTTTATTATAACCAAAAGCCTGACAGCCTCTTTGGTAACTTTTACTTAACACTGGGAACCCAGCTTGCCGCCAGAGGGCAAGTAGGTTATGCCAAGCAGTTGCTTAAAAAAGCAACGCACTTGTTGCCCAACGATCCCCTTGCGTTTCTAAGTTATGCAGCAGTGCTTGAAGCCTTAAACCAGGAAACTGAAGCCAAGGTTCAGTATTTAATTGTGCTTCAGATGGAGCCGGAAAATGTGGCAGCCCTCTACAGCCTTGGCATGCTTAACGAACGCATTGGCCAGTATGCTGAAGGACTGGCCTATCTTCAGAAAGCCGTTGCTTTAGACCCCAAAAACTATTTAATCCATTACGATTTGGGCGTATTGTTTGCCAAGCAAAATGATTTTAAACAGGCGGCCTATCACTCAAAACAGGCTCTTACTTATTCATCCCGGTTTGCGGAAGCCTATAATAATTACGGGTATGCATTGGCGCAGATGGGCCAGTTTTCTGAAGCCTTAGATGCTGTTGATCAGGCGCTGGAGTTAAAGCCTGAAAGTGCGGCTGCCTTAGACAGCAAAGGCTTTGCCCTGTTTGGACTGGGACGATTTGAAGATGCCTTATCTTCTTATCAGAATGCACTAAAAGAGGATCCCACCATCGGGGAAGTTTATCTGCATATTGGTGAAACCTATGAAAAACTGGCCAATATTGAAAAGTCAATTGCAGCCTATGAAACTTACCTCAAGATGACACCACAGCTCAACTTAAAAGAGACTGAGCAATTGAAGCAACGGATTAATTTGCTGCGCAAAAAAACGAATCAAGTGTTATAAATCAAGGGGCGAATAATCAAGCCCGGCAAATGCCTTGTTTTGTATAAGTGTCTTGTTTTATGAGTGTTCCAGTTTTTGAGCGTTCTAGTTTTTGAGTCTAAGCTGTGTCAGAATACAATGCCAACCATACAGAATACACCAGTATTGCCAGCATTCTCGATGCCGTTGAATTGCCTGAAGCCAAAACAATAGCAAGCATTCAGCAGCACAAACGGATTTATTTGACGGGGTATATGGGTGCCGGTAAATCAACAACGGGTAAACTTTTGGCCAACATGCTGCACTATCGTTTTTACGATACTGATGTGTTGGTGGCAAAAGGATTCCAAAAAAAAATTCCAGAAATCTTTGAGGACTCCGGGGAGCTTACTTTTCGGCGGGCTGAATTTTTGGTTCTGCAAAAACTTTCAAGAATGACACACTGTGTGATAGCCTCCGGAGGGGGGACACTGGTCAAGCAAGAGGCCCTTAACCTGGCCAAAGCAACAGGTGTTGTTATCTATTTGCGTGCGCCATTGCCCCACTTGTACAACCGGATTGCCTGCAGTGCAAAACAGCGGCCCTTAATTGATGTCCCTGACTCGAAAGCGGTTTTTGAACAAACGTTTCAATCCCGTGAAGCGTATTACAATCAGTCTGATCTGATTGTAGATACGGATCAGATTGATCTTGCTGAATTGATTGCAGTCCTGTTAAATAAACTGAGTACAGTTTCTGCCCGTTAAACCCCTTCCGCCTGATCGGCCCTGTTCAGAGTAAAGCGTCTGGTTTATATCGAATGTCTGATTTAAATCAAAACAATACAGCCCAGAATGTGAGCCGAATATGAGCCAAGATTCAAATCAGGACCTCAGCCAAGATCCCTGCCAAAACTCAAGCCAAGATCTCGACCAGGCTCTCAATCAGCCTAGCAGTGCAGAGAGCACCCAGCAAACTGTCCTGAAATTGGATGGTTTGCCCCTTGCAATGCCTGTTTCTAAACCGGAAAAAAAGAAAGCAAAAAGAAAGAAAGCAGCAGACAACCCGCTGCCAAAACCGGCGCAGTCGGATTCGGTGATTGATCAAATGGTTCAAACGGTTGAGACAACGCCAGAAGAACGCAGCAGGCCTTTAAAACGTGAGCGTCAGGTTTTTTCAGTATCAGGGCTTACCCAGCACCTGAAAGGTGTGATTGCTCGGGATCCGGATTTGTCGGCTTCATTGACAGTTGAAGGCGAACTTTCTAACGTCAAGCGCTCCTCTCGCGGGCATTTGTATTTTACGCTAAAAGATGCCCAAGCAAGCATCAACGGGGTTATCTGGGCAAGTTTGTCCAAAAAGCTGGCGTTTGCCCCAGAAGACGGTCTGGCTGTGTACCTGACCGGCAAATTGGACATTTACGCTGCTGGTGGAAGCTATTCTATTGTTGCAACAGGCATCGAGCCGGTGGGAATTGGGGCGTTGCAAATGGCGTTTCAACAGACCAAAGCACGTTTGGAAGCCGAAGGCCTGTTTATGCCAGACTTTAAAAAAGCATTGCCGGCTTTCCCGCTTAAAATCGGTATGGTCACAGCCATTACCGGGGCTGTGATCCATGATATGCTGCGGGTCATTCGACAAAAAAACACGCTGGTGTCTGTACTGATCTATCCGGTTAAGGTCCAGGGCGACGGGGCTGCTGATGAAATTGCAACGGCCATTGAAACCCTAAATCAGCGGCCAGAAAAATTGGATGTCCTCATTGTTGGCCGCGGGGGCGGCTCGTTTGAAGATCTGTTCTGCTTTAGCGAAGAGCCTGTTGTTCGTGCCGTCTTTAACAGCACCATACCCGTTATTACCGGTATTGGACACCAACCTGATTTTTCACTGGCGGATGCCGCTGCGGATTATTCGGCCTCAACGCCAACTGCCGCAGCAGAAGCCTGTGTGCCCGATGCGGACGCCCTTCTGCACTGGGTCAAACAACAGCAGGCAGAACTAAGCGATCAGATCAAGCTTCAGCTGCAGCAATGCGAGCAACGTCTGGATGCTGGGGCAACCCAGTTGCTTCATCAGACGGACGTTCAGTTGACGGCCGCACAAGAAAAGCTGCTTCGTCAGAAATCAGGATTGATGGATGCTGCAGCCCACTATTTTACGCGCCAGGAGATGCAGTTAAGCAGTCTGGCCAGTGAGCTGAATGCTTATAGCCCGTTAAATACCCTTGCCCGGGGGTATGCAGCGATTACCCGCACAGATGAAATGGATCAGTCGGTTGCGGTATCCAGTATTCAGCAGGTGAATCCCAATGATTCACTGGCGTTGCGTCTGCAAGACGGGCTGATTCGTAGTACAGTAACGCATAAAGAAGAAAAACAAAATCTTTTTACTTAAATGTGATTAGTGATGACTCTCCAAATTTTTACTTTAATTTTTTTTATTTTGCCAAATAATGCCAATAAAGCGAATACTATCAATTTTTCTCTTACTTTGTCAGGGGCCCTGGCTTGGCCCCCAACACCCCCATCCGTTTTTTTTCACTTCCGGAAAAATCTGAACTCGCCACGGCCTCAGACATTTTTTAAAGTGGCATCGCCTCCAAGGCTTCGGCGATGCGTTTATCTAAACTTGCCTAACTCAGACAACAGATTTTTTCGGAAGTGAAAAGACCAGCAAGGATTTGATCAAAGTAATGGCAATTGAATAGGTCAAATATTAATAGAAACCAGAAATTTTTTTTAACTTTGCAACAGAAACAAAGGCAGGTGCAAGCGTGAACCCATCAGATCCTGAAAGCCCATTGTCAGAGCCATCGACACCGCAAGATGCTCAAAAGCCTGCGGAAACCTTTACGCAATCAGCAGCGGCGCTAGAGGCCATTGTCGACCGCTTTCGCGCGGAAGCATTGCCCCTGGAAGACTCCCTTACCCTTTTTGAAACCGGTGTCCAGCACATTAAATTTTGCCAGAAAACATTAACGGAAACCCGCGGTAAAGTCGAAGTCTTGGTAAAATCATTACAAGCCGATGACGACACGTTGACGCCCAAAGCATTTGAGTAAACACACTGATGACCAAGCCCATACAGTACTGGATTATGAAAAGCGAGCCCGATGAGTATTCATTTGATGACTTGGTGCGCGAGGGCAAGACCCTGTGGGACGGGGTCAGAAATTATCAGGCCCGCAACAACATGAAGGCCATGGCCGTGGACGATCGGGTGCTGATTTACCACAGCATTTCTGAGAAAGCCCTGGTCGGGATTGCCAAAGTGTCCCAGACCGCCTTTCCTGACCCCACCATTACTGGCGAGAACCCCAAGGGCTGGGTGGTTGTAGAGCTGGTGCCCGTTCAACCCTTACAAAAATCCATTAACCTGCAAACCTTGAAAACCCATGCCACTTTATGTGAAATTGCTCTGGTCAAGCAATCGCGGCTTTCAGTCATTCCGTTGGACAAAGCAGATTATGAGACCATTCTGGCCTTGTCAGAAACAAAAGCCATGCAATAGCTTAAGCCAGCTGCTATGCCGAATCCACTGAAACTGACGCACAATGATTTAACCCTGACCCGGCGGACACTCTCGTTTCAGCGCTGGCCTGTGGCGCTCAATGGTCTGAAAGTTGTGCAAGTCTCCGATCTGCACATTTACGAGTACAGCGACCCAGATTTTTACAGCCGTGTTACTGATATGGTTACTGCCTGTGAACCTGATGTTTTGGTGATGACGGGCGATGCCATTCATATTGGGGATCAGCACGTTAAACAAGCAGAAAAATTTTTATCGGGCCTGCCTGCCCAATACGGCCGTTTTGCCATATTGGGAAACCACGATTATGATGACGGCCACCTGGGTGAGGCGATGAAGCAATGCATTACACAAGCAGGCTTTACGCTCTTGCTTAACAATTCACAGCGTGTTGCCTGTGAGGGCTTTAAGTCTTTGACTGATTGTGGGGCTGATTTTAAAACTGATTCTGAAACGAGCTTGGAAAAAGCTGGCAATAACGTTCAGAACAGGCACAAGCAGTTTTACATTGCTGGCCTGGAGGATCTGTGGTACGGCAAGCCCAATATTGAAAGAGCCTTGACCCAATGTCCAGAAGAAGCCTTTGTTTTAATGCTGGCCCATAACCCGTTGTTGTTTGACCCTGTGGCGCTGGCCTATCCGGGCCGGGTGGACTGGATGCTGTCGGGGCACACGCATGCTGGGCATGTGTATATTCCTGTTTTGGGCCCCATTTACCAGAAAATATTTCGGATGAAGTACCGGTACGGGGTTTTTCAAAAAAATGCGACCACTCTGTGTGTCACCAGCGGGGTGGGGTCGGCGGCCTTTGCACTAAAAAAGAAAAAACGCGGCTTCCCCCGGTTCCGATGGAATACGACCCCAGAGGTGGCTGTGTATACACTGGTTTCAGCGCAAACCTATTAATCAAATACTGATAGTATAAAACAAGCAGCACTTGATTTGTCTCAAGTGCTGCTTGGGTTTAATGGTTTACAACAGTACTAAGCTATCGCAGTAATAAGAGGTAAAGCCTGGGTTTCGTCAGCAGGTCTGATCAAGTGGTGCGGTTTGGTCAGCGGGTCTCTGTTTAAAGTTGTGTCATTTGGCGCAAGGGTAACTTGGGCTGCAAGCAAGGCTTTATAAAGCTCTGTTTCGGCCCAGGCAAGTGGGCTGTTGCGGCCTACGACAAAATTACGCTTTTTACCGCCTTCTTCAGGGTTTGGCTTTAATGTTGATACCGACTGGTATGCCTCAGGAACAGACCATACAGGGCTTTCATGGCCGTTAGACTTCAAGTGATTTGTTCCATCAGACTTTGCCCCAGTTATTCTGGCCAAGCCTTTGTTTAAGTATTTAATCTGTTTTTTACGGGCAAACTTAATTTTTTTTCTGGCATCATCAACAGCATTAAAAGCTGTGATTTTTTTTGTATCAAGCGCCTGCTGAAGCTCATCAGCAATAACCCCGTAAGCTTGAGAGACAACGGGATCAAAAAACCATTGAGCTGTCTCTTCTTTTTTTCCTCCGCAGAGCTCTTCTCTCAACTTAAACATTTCAGAGCTTGAACAATCTTTGGAGCCAAACATCTCTTTAAGCTTACCGAGGCCTAAGCTAATAGGTCCTTCCTTTGTGGCAGAAACATCATAATTAGGCCCCAAATAACTGTCTCCACCAACAACAGGCTCACCACCGACATAATAGGTTGTCTGATTATAACGATTAATACCGTTTTTTCCAGCCAGATTGTCTTCAATGCCTTTTAAAACTTCTAATTTCTTCTCTGCGTTCTTTAATGGATCGTCATCAAATGTTGCAATCCTGACTGTAAAGGCTTGTGAGGCATCAAATTTTCTGGATGAAAGTTTATTGTTAGGGTCAGCAGGTGCCTCTTGGTTGTGGGTGTTTTTTAAACGTGCTTCACCTTTTTTAATTAATGCGTTCATTCTCTGCTCATCAGTCAGAATTGCACCATTTTTTGAACTTACCAATCTATTGTACAGCTCTTTTGCCCCAGATTTATCAGAGGTTTTTAAATCTGCCATAAGGGCTTTTGTGGTTTTTAAGGCATCTACAATAACTGCGGTGTCATAAGTTAAGCCTTGCTTAAAGGGGGTTTCCTCCCAGTTGCCACCAGAAGGCAGGTCGGGGTAATCGGCTGCTTCAAAGTAAGTGGTTAAGTTACCAATAGTATCAATAACATCTTGGGTTACATTCCCTGGCTTAAGACCATAAGCCTTATCTTCTAAAACCCCTTCACGAATACCCAGACTTAATTTTTTTAGCGTATTACCATGAGACTCTTGCCGCCAACGGTTAAAGTCACTGTCGGGTTTAAGTGCTACACCATCTTTGGCTTCAGGATTATCTTCAGGAATAAAGATGTGCGGAATGCCCAGCAATTTGGCATCATCACCTCGTTTAAGAATATTAATGGGGTGATCTGGGTTGTCTTTGTTCTTTTCAATCGGGTTGTCAATAAATTTTTGAATGACAGCTTCATTTTCTTTGTAAAAACGTCCCAATGTTTCGAGTGCTTTGGGCACTTCTTCAGAGTGTGTTGCTTTCATTAAATCAATCACGTGCGCTGTATCGGTTGCCCAATTACGAGCACTCATTTCAAAATCTTCGTCTGTACTTAATTCAGAAGTCTGGGCCAGACCTAGTATTGGATGAAGGTTCAAGCGAAAAACGCTTTTAGCAGTGAGTAAATCGATTAACTGCTTCAATTCTTTCGCGGTAAACTCAGGCTTTAAATGCTCTCCCAGTTCTGGATTGTGAATGTAGAGGGTATAGTCTTTAAACTTTTTCACAACAGGTTTTTCTTCTGAGGCAGACAACATAATGGCCAATGTGTCTTTTAAAGCGGCTATGTTCTCATCTTGGTTTAGATGATCAATGGTTAAGCCGTGACTGTATGTTAATGTCTCTTCAGGGTTATCTGGGTTATTGACCTCTATGGGTTTTGCACCCAGACGTTTTGCAAGAGTTCCAATGATTTCGACGTGTTCTTGATTCTCTGGATCTAGTTTTTGCTCTTCCGGCAAATTCTGAAGTAAACTAATGGCATTTTGTGCGGCTTGAATATCTTCTTCAACTGGATTCGTGAAAAGTGCTGCCACTTGAGAAAGCAGTGCTGCTGCAGCTGCACTTGTTGCAGGGAATTGAAATTGTTCATCACCAAAACATTTAAAAACTGAACTTTGAGGTTGGCTTTCTGGCTCTACCCTTCCAGGAGCTGGCGGTCTTGTTTCAGGTGGTTTTACTGTTGTGGTTTCGCCTGCAAATTGAATTGCCATAATAAAAATAATCTCCTAAGCTAAATTGCAATACACGGTTTTTTCTAAAAAAAGGGATGTCTAAAATAATGCGCTGTTTAATAGCACATGAAACACGTGAAGCAGTAAAATTGCTATGGGCTTAATTTTTTTACCAGAAAAAATGTTTAAACGGCTTTGAATAAAAATTTAAACCTATAGCTCCATTAATTTGCTGAGATTAAAAAGAAAAAAACTGGGCATTTTTTATATTTTATTTAAATTAAAATAAAAATTTGAATTAGTTTTTAAAACAAGATTTTCTTGACAGATCGGTCGAAACGCAGCAGCCAAAATAGCTTCACAAAAATGGGGTTTAGACAAGAAAAAAAATAACCCACAAAACATTTAAAAAACAAAAAAAGAGATATAATAGTTTTGTAAATGTATACCCCTTCGATTGGC
>JBCDLA010000021.1:0-31538 GCA_038745945.1 Cyanobacteria bacterium P01_H01_bin.74
AATTTATATTATAGAATAGGTGTACAAAATATTCTACATTTCTTTGATAGAAAACTGTTAAAACGTCATCACAAGCCAAATAAAAATAGCCTTGTAAGTGCAAAGCGTGCGGATGTTACTAGACAACCTTTTCTCTAAGCAGAGCACTCATAGAGAAAAGGGTTAATAATCTTAATGATACTACTGAGTGGTTACGACCAAAACCACAGGATCTTGTTAAAGCCGTTAAGCTCAAAGCACTTAAACTGGACAAAATGTGCACTTTATCCAAAAAAATACAAAAGTATTGGGGTTAACTTGATTGGAATAGAGAAGATGAACCTTCTGTTATTCAAAGGCATAATATATGGTAGAAGCCAAACTAACATTCTTTTTTCTTTCTGATTAAAAATCGTATTTATTTTAAAACACCAACGCCAAGTTTTTTTATTGGCTCTAGGCTCTGTTATCAATAATTAACTGCGTGATAAACGCAAAATGAATACCCGCCCTAAACAGTTTGTCTAGGTCATATTAAAACTAATGAGCTGTACAATGAGCGCAAATTGAAAAAACGCCATAAACATTTTGTCTAATTTTTCAAATCGGGAAAAAAAGCGTCGAAACTCTTTTAGACGTTAGACCACGAAATAAACGTTAAACCTCATTTCGTTTTTTTCACAGCTTTCTATTATAGTCCCAGGGCTTAACTCGATTACTTTTGGGGCACACAACTGAGAATAACGCAAACTCAAGAACAAGTTGTCTGGTTTCATTGCCTTCGTAGAAAGCGATCCATAATTAAGGACTATTCTTTTAGGCGGCTTACTCCAAAATAGCAATAGCCTGTTTTGACCTAAGCAACAAACAAACGCATGCCTGCTTTTCGATGCACTGTAGTTAAACGATTCATGCCAATAGCCCAAAAAATATAAAGCATATATAACACAAAGGTTCTTTTATTTGTTTTTATAGTTACATAAAGATATTTATAGATAGTTTAATAGGTTTAGGTTTAGACATCCAACAGGTTTTATTCCTGACTGTAAATAAGTGTGTCAAATTAAAAAATTGATTAAAATTGCACTGCCTTTTTGAGAAGGCCGGTATTTTTATGAAATACCAGCTTGCTTTATTAGGGCTATTTTAGTCGTATTAAGAAAAGTACTGCTTGCCTGGCAATTAATAAGCAGTTGAAAGGAGATTAGTCTGTGTCAAGTTTTGGTTTCTCTTCCCCCAATTTTTACCCCAATCCCCAATGGTATAATGCATCATTTACCGATGGTAGTAACCAAGCAGCAGCCACTGGTTTAACGGCCGAAGAATTTAAGGCGAATGTCCAAGGTTATATTGCTGAACAAACAACCCTTGGCTTGGTTGACAGTTACACAGCAGCTTTTTTAAATAATGACAATCATTTGTCACAAATTTTTAATTTTATGGAAGCAACAACGGCTGCTGATGCTAGCTTGACACCCAATGAGTATCTGGAATTTGATACATTTAATGCAGACGCAGAAGACGGTATCGTCTCACTGAAAACATTGGCCACAATTGGCCATCAACAATTGGGTGGTTTCTCACTAGATGCTATTGATCCCAGTATTCCCCTTGAGCTAGAGATATTTAAAACAGTCTTTAACGACCTAAATAATGGCTTAAGCCAGCCTTACTCAATGACAGATTCTGAAATGACTGTTTTGTATGAAAACTTGGATATTGACGGGTCGCCTGGTGTATCAAAACTGGAACTGGGCATTTTTGATACTAATGCTGATGCTGTTGTGCGTTTAAATGAATTGGATCCCCTGATTGCACAACCCTTCACCGATGAGGGATTTACCGATCCTGTCAAATTGTTTGAATTGTTCGATTTAGACCAGGACGGTATTGTCTCCTTTGAAGAGCTTGCGATGGTGACAACGCCTCCAGAAAATAACCCATTCGAACCGGCTGAACTCCGTGAAACACCGCCACAAGCCCCGTGGTATCAATCAAAAGCGTCGTTTATTGAAGGGGTTCAATCAAACCTTGCAACCAATACGCAGTTAAGTGATGACAGCAAAACCTTTTTAAATGATGTGGATCGCTTGGAGGCAATTTATGATTATATGTCCGGTGGTGATGCTGAACTTAGTGACGAGGAATTTTCATCATTTGATGCATATTCAGAGGGGGTCGAAGCATTTGGCAATGTAACCGCCTATGACACCAATGCTTCCGATGGCATTATGTTTGGAACGCTGGCAAGGCTGGGTCATCTGGTAGAATTTATTAAAAACTATCACGGTGATGATGCGGAAAATTCAAACACGGGTTTTATTGATATTAACCGGCTCCCCGATCCAAGTTCAGACTTACCGCAGGACCAATTAACCCGCGATAAGTTTGTGGCACTGGCTGCGTTAAACGGAGTCACAGATCGTCAATCAGCAAGCACAATATTTGATAATTTAAGCTTAGGCGACAATGATCTCTCCGCGCTAGAATTGCGATTGGCTGATACAAACGTTGATGGGCTTGCATCCGCTGAAGAATTAATGGCTTTCTCAGCAATAATGCCAGCTTCTTCAGAGTCCACTTAAAAAACAACTTAAGCCAGGGTTTTAGCTTAGAATTGCGGCGTATACTGCAAATGAGGTGGTAAAGTGGGCACAGAATCCATACTGTGTTTAACCTCATTCTGAAACGCAACATTGTCGATTCTTCGATTCACCCAGTTAATAATTGGTCTACTCAAAAAGAACCCGGCAACAATATATCCAAAAACAGGATTGAAAAGCCGGTTAAAGGCTTTTAAGGGACTGTGGGTATCTACAACTTTTTGGGTTAATGCGGCAATGAAATCTTGATGCTCTTCCTTGGTATGGGTCATTAATTGCACAGCTATTAAGTCCTGATTGTCACGAAGGGTCTTCAATGCATGAAACATATCTTGCTCCAACATAAAGAGGCGGATATCAAGTTCTTTGGGCTTAAAGTTGGGATTCATACGTGCTTTGCGCTGATGCCACTCGTTTAAGTGATTAACCAGTCGGGCAAAAGTAGTTTTTACAATATTGGGCTGACTTTCTTCGTTTTGCATTATTTCCTCTGGCAAACCAACAATCCAATCTCTAACCTGGACGGAACGGCTATCGGCAGGTAAACCCGCTAAAGCAGAGTTGTTTTCAAAGATAAAATGGTGTAACGCTAACAGATCTTTTCTGTCACTCAGCTGGTTGATACCTGTCATCACTTTAACGCCCAGCCAGCCTAGCCCAAGTGTAATGGCAGTTTCTGTAATAGCTTTCAGCCTCCCTGCCCGTGAACGATTTCCACCAACACGGTAGCTGGCAAGTGCCAGTCCAAATAATGGGTAGATGCCCTGTGTATTGTTGATCAACCAAGTGGCTGAGCTGGCTTCAGCCAGTGTAGTTAACCATCCAAAAGGGCTTCCCAAGTGTAAGCCCTCCTGGTACAACAAAACATTGCTTGCAATCACAGCAGGAATAAGGGCTTTTACAGGAACATTAACAATTTTGTTCGGATTTGCATCCCAGTTTCGACCAATAGATATCAGCTCTCTTTGAACAGGTTTTGCCTGACGGGTCAATTCCTTACCGGTTCGTCTGGCAAATTGTTCGATTTCTGTTCGGCTAGGTATGCCAAGCACAGTAGGCTGAACTGACATAGAAATAGTTTACTTGTATTTTATTGGTGTCAATCGCGTTTTAATTTAATTATCTAAAACCCAATATTTTTGAAAAATTGCGTTTTTTAGCAAATCAAAACATATAATATAAGAAAGAGGGTAAAAGGGATTAAGAGAAGCATTAACAACTAATATCTATTGATCAATAGCTAATTTCTCAACAGAACCTAGTGTAAATTTATTGGAACTGCCTTTGCGAATTTCGAGCTGTCCGCAGCTCTTGGCCATATGGCCTTAGGGATATGGATACCCTTTGGGTGCCCATAACAAAGCAAAAGAAGAAAATATGTTTTAAGAGAAAATCTGACCTTCACGCAAAAGACTCGAAAATAATAAAGCTATTTCGAAAATGAATGAATCAGTTAAACCCGTTGATTTTGTGTAATACGATTGGCATGCTTGGCCATTTTTTTAACTGCAGACAAGGATCGTTCAGCCCGAAACCGCTTGGCAGTTGTTTTATTGTCTGTTTTTGAGTCAGGCTTTGCCACCACAACAGTGTCAAGCTTCCCGTCGTTTTCGGCCAGTACTGTCAATACGTTAATTTTCCGGCTTTCAATTTCCAATGCAATGTCTTGCGTACGCCACTGGGTGGCGATCACAATACAATCTACGGGAGTTTTTAATAAAACATCAGGCGACTGAATGCATTGGCCTGTGCCTGGCACATAGGTGCCATGTTTGTATGGGTCAGAGTCGACAACAACCGGAAAACGATCCGCATCGAGGCTGTAGCGGTTAATAAAAGCAGCAGCTTTTCCAGTTCCTCCCCAAATGGCAACACGCTGGTTGGCCTCAACCAATTCGTGCAGTTGTTCTTGGATACTGCTGTCAGTTTGTCGGGCTTTTTTGCAGAACAAACTGGCCAGGCGGTGATGCTTGCTTTGTTTCTGAGATTTCTTCAGGGGTGCAATGGCATAGATTACCTCATTTTTGTACCCTGTACTGAGTTCTGCAGGTGACAGCTGAGAACGGTTAAACAGTGCTTTAAAAGAGCGCTCGCTAAAGTGCGAGTAATGCTCGTAGAAAAAGTCTTCCGTGCGAAAATAGCGAATGGCTTTGTCAATGCAGGGCACTTCTAAAAATAAATAAACGGGTTTGTCCAATTTGCCAGCATAGAAAGCAATGTGCTGAATAAAACTTAAGGGGTTTTCCAGATGCTCCAGCAAATGCCTGGCAATGATGATATCAGGGTATAGCGAGTTGATATGGATGCTGGGGTCAAAAAAATGGGCAAAAAACTGAATAGATTGCGGGTTACTTCTATCAGAACTGATGCTGTCAAATTGGCCATTGGGGTCAAAAGCATAAAATTGGCCACTATTGTTTAACTGAGTGGCCAGGGCTTTTATAAAATGGCCGTCCCCTGTGCCTATTTCAATAATGGTTGGGGTTTTGGGCAAGTGGGCTAAAATCAGCGCTTGGGTCTGCTCAAGGTGGGTTTGCCAAGTTTGCCCGTTGTTGTACATTAGGTTGGGTTTGCTGTTGTAAGGCACCTTGTCGTAACTGAATTCAAAATTGAAAATATGGGTGCAATCAATGCAAGAAACAAAGTTCAGGGGCAGTCGCTCCATCTGGTTGGCTTCAGCTTTGCTGGTGGGCCAGGCCTGCGTGGTTAACGGGGCATAGCCGCCGTGATAAAAAGGCACAGCAATCTGAAACCCGCAAGCAGGACAAGCCGCCTCGACCACATCGTTTAATGCGTTATGTTTTTGAATCGTCACACCGGTTCGGCCTCTTGTGGCAATGCTACTGGCTTACTTTCATACACGCGACTGGTAATAATGGCCAAGCGTTGCTTTTCAACGGTCTGCTTAAAAAACAAGCTTAATTCCTCAATGACACTGGCATCATCAAAGAGCCTGTCTTTTTTTGAAAGGATTTTCTCTCTGACAGCAGCATTAACAGCTTTGTTGGTTCCAAGTTTGACCGCTTTTGCGGCATAGTCTGCAATGCTTTCTGCAATAACGCGACTAAAAATCTCATCGGTAGGTTCAAATTGTTTTAAATAACACCCCAAAGTCACCCGGCCTTTCATTGTATTACCTGGCCAGGTAATTATAGGTGTCCCTTGGGCCAACGCTTCATAACTGGTTAAGCCGCCTCCAAAGTACAAGGTATCCAGCAAGACATCTGTGCAAGCCAGTAAATTGACAAATTGCTCAGCTTGCAGTCTAGGCAGTGCAATGACCCGGTCCATTAAAGCTTCAGGGAGGCGGGTCATCAGGCGTTTTTTTAATTGCTCGGTCACATCCGCTGAATTGTGGACAATAAATACAAAACTGCCGTTGGGGTCTTGCTCAAGAATGGATGCAATCACAGTGTCAAAGTCTGGATGAAATTTGTATAACGACTGCGGACAAACATAAAGGTTGCGGTCTTTTGGCAGGTTTAATTCTCCGCGTCGTGCCAACACGGTTTCAATCGGGTTCGGGGCTTGCAAGCTGCTGAGTAAAATCAAGGTTTCAGAATAATGGGGATCTGCGGGCATTTCATTCTGTTCTTGCACTTTTAAAATGCTGTTTGGTTCAATCAGTTTGCTTGAAATGTAATAATCAATTGTTTCAACGCCCGTTGTGACCGGGTGACCCCAGGTAACACACTGCACGGGTGCCAGACGATGATGGGCCAGCCAATATGTGAAAGGCTCCATTCCCAGATCCGCATAAAAGAGGACATCCAGATTGGCCTCAGCAATTTTTTGCGTGGCGACCTTGCCTTGCTGATAAGACAGAGCAAAATACTGATCGGCCTTATTGGTGCAAAGGCTTAAGGCAATGGGCGACGGTGACGCACTGGTACCCACTGAAAAAACAACAATGTTAAACTGATCTCTGGACATCTGGGCAATGATACGTTGGGTTAATCGCTTAATGGTGTGCTCGTTGTCAAAAAACCGGGAAACAAAGCCAATGGTTATTTTTTCACTGGGGGATTTTTGAACGGCTGATGGCAATTCCGTGGTCTCGGGCGCAAAGATGGCCGAAAAAACAGCCGAAAGTTTCTTATTGATTGCATAGTCGTTGAAGCCTTGGTAGGCCAGGTAAAAGTGATTGGTATTGGGAATCTTATCTTTTCCTGGTGGCTTAGGTTCCTCAAGAGCCTCTTTCAGAAGCAAATCCAGTTCCTGAGAAATCTGATTGCGCCATTCGGCAATCGCATTGGTATTTTCATAAATAATGGGAAAGCACATGCTGGCTTGATAGTAGGCCATAAACATTTCAGCAGCATTGTCTTCACTGTGGCTGGCAATGCTGTGGTACGTTGAGCGTGAAAGTTCGGGCATGCCCTTTTCATTGAACGTATTGGCCAATAAGCGTAAAACACCCGGCTTGTGCGGGTTTAACTGCAACGATTTGTCATAAAACTGAATGGCCGCATTGTAGTGTTTCTGTTCATGGTGCAAATTGCCCATTTCCATCAGCAGCCTTGCTTTTTCTTTGGTGTTGTAGTTAGGTGCACTAGAATAAGCTTTTTCGTAACTTTTAAGGGCATCTTCATAGTTTTTATTGCTGGCATGCACACTGGCCATTCCTTCATGGCCTTTATAAAACGTATTGTCGTGATACAAGGCAATTTTGAAGCATTCAACAGCTTTGCGGGAGGCATTTTTCATAATATGGGTTTTCCCCATATTGTAGTGGGCATCTGCATAATTGGGTCGCAGTGAAATTGCCTTTTGGTAGTATTCAACAGCTTTTTCCAGAATTTTTTCATCGTCTGATGAGGCAACCAGGGCGTTGGCGTAATTGTTATAAACTTCTGGCACCGAGCGGTCCAGTTTTAAAGCCCGTTTGTAAGCATTAATAGCACTTTCATAGTCTTCCAATTCCTGATAGGCATCCCCCATCAAGAGTTGAACATCCACATGGCGCCGGTCAATTTTATAGGCCCCCTCCAGGGTTTCAATGGCCTCTTTGTAGCTTTCTGTGTCGATATAGGCGTTAGCCAGATTCAGTTTTAATTCAATGTTGTTGGGGTACAAAGATACACACTTTTGCGCTTGCAGCAACGCCAGCTTCAGATCGCCAAAGTCTTTGGCCAAAATACCGATTAACCGGTTGGCATCCTGATTTTCGGGAGACAGTCCAACGACTTGCTGATAGAGTTTAAAGGCCTCGTCTTTTTCTCCGCGCTGGTGGTGGGCAATGGCTTTATCGAGTAATGTTGAAATATCAAATAAAGAATCACCATTGGATGCCATAACAAAAAAATGCCTCAATACTGTTTAAACTGACCAAACTGCCGCAATAATTATTAAAACACTGGATACCAGAATTTCACGTCGTTCAGCTGAATGAAAGATTTAAAAGTTTAGACAGCTACGGGCCAAATACCATAAGATTAAAAATTTTGGCCTGACATAGAAGAGAGAACTAAGATAACAACCTGTTAAAGATGTTTGCGTGGAATTAAGCGGCCAGCCCAAAAAATTAACAAGACCTAAAGAGTATTAAGAGTGTAAATACCTTTGTTTTTTAACTAGCAACAAAATGAATTGATACGGTTTATTGTTAGTACAAAAACTAAAGAAGACAATAACCAGGTTCTATTTGATCAAAAAAACAAAGTTACTATTAATATACGCCCACAGAACACCCTAATTTTTTACGCCTTTTTAATTCAAAATGCTGCCCTGTTGTTTACTGAACCTTACTACCTTGCTGGGCAATGGTTATCTGACTGTGGTGGGAAATAAGCATACCCCAGCAATACAAATTTAAGACTAAAGAAAGAAACGCAACTATGTCTCCTGCTGTTGACCCCAATGCCATTCCCAGAACAACTGCTGCTGCAAAAAAGGCATTTATCAAAACATTTCAACCGCCTTCTGCCAAATTTTCAGGCAAGCCTGCTTCACACGCCTCAATGCAAGAAGCTTCTGAAAGTACAGGTTCAGGTTCAGCTATTCCTCTGGGCTCTTTGGTTGCAGTGTTGCCTCTGATTTTTGGCGGCCGGTTTCTGACGAAACTTGGTAGTTTTGCTGCGGTCATGGCCAGTATTCCAACCCTCTTAGACAGTTTGCACCAAATCCCATTTGTGGGCCATGTGCTGGAAACCTTAAAGCCATTTGTTTCCAAGGTTAATGAGACATTACTGAAGCACCCAGTGATTAAGCAGTTTTTTCAATTGCCTGAAGACACCGCCATCTCCAACAACCTGATTAAAGCAGGCAAATTCTGGGCTGGTCAGGTTGCATCCGTTGTGAAAAAACACTTAGGCCCACTGATTAATACATTTGGTGAAGCTGCAGAAAAAGCTGCTGCAAAAGCTGTTTAGTTGTTCTAAAATTTTTTAGAATTTATTAATTGAATGGTTTGTGTGGGTTTCTTTCACGAGCAAACTTGATTGGATTAACCTCTGGGTTTTGTTTAGAATGCCGTTAAATTTCTATTATTTTGTGAAACAAGAGGCAGTACTTCAATGACAACCGCATCAAAACCTGCAATAAAACCAGTAGTTGATGGCTTTATGGAAAAACTAAACACCAATGACTTTATGGGGGCCATTCGGGCTTTTTATGATGACACTATTGAAAGTGTAGAACCCGGCACAGGCAGCCCAGAAATGCCCAAAATACAAAAAGGAATAGAAGCCATTATCCAAAAAAATGAATGGTGGATGGAAAACCATGAAATCCACCAACTCTGGATTAGTGAGCCTATGATTGGCAGCACGCAGTTTGCTATCTGTTACCGAATTGATGTGACGTTTAAACCCACTGGCACCCGGACAACCTCAGAGGAAGTTGCGGTTTACACGGTTGAAAATGGAAAAATTATCAAAGAAATGTTTTTTTACGACACAGCAGGCCAAGCAGCCTAACACCAGTTGAAAACCTGCGGTATAATGGACTCAGGCAAAAATTAAATCGCAAAGGCTTTTTGTGTCTGGTCTCATTACATCACATCCCCTGGACCTGTTACTTTCAGGTGTTCATTTGCCGTTGTGTTACATTAATCAGTCAGGCCAATGTATTTCAGGAAACACGGCTGGGAAAAAACGTTTCGATGAACTCTACGTTTTGCTTGACGGACTAACGCCCAGAACAATCATCACTCAAGAGAAGTTGTTTATCAATTGTCAAAAACAAGGCATTCCAACTTGGGTGGCCACTGACAGCGCCGTAATACTGTTTCATGCCATACAGAAACCAAGCACAGAGTCTGCTCCACTCGAGCTTATGCATGATGCTCCTGCGGCACTGATTCAGTGGATTGACGATTTCAGCCCCTATTCTGAACGTGAAAAACTCTGCCTGGTGCAAGAAGTTAGCCAGGCGGTTAATTCCTCTCTAATTCTTGAAGATATTTTTGAAGCACTGGGGGATGTACTCTATCGGTACTTTAGCTACCACACAGCCAAAATTGTTATTCTCGATAATTCACAAAACACCATTAAAATATTGGTGGAATTATCAAATGATGGCTCTTTGATTATAACCGGAGAAAACAACGCCTTTGTTGGGTATGAGCCCCTTGTTGATGAGATTGTAAAAAACCCGCACCCCAAATTGTTTTTAAAAGGGCAGACACCAGACTCAGCGCTATTGCCAACAACATCATCCAGTGCTTTAATTGTGCCCTTAATTAACAAAGGGGTTGTCATTGGCTTAATTGCCATGTCAACCCAGGCTGAGCAAGGGTTTTACCATTACCAAGAAGTCTTATTGTCTGAGGTTTCAGCACAACTGACCATTGCCGTTGAAAATGCCAAATTGTACCTGCAAACCCAAACCCAGGCCATGCGGGAATTTATGATTAATCAGCTTACCCAATCAATTCGGCAATCGTTTGACATTGAAACCATTCTGTCAACAGTGGCTAAAGCCGTTATTAAACTTACGGGAGCCAGCCGTTGTTTAATTCATTATTTTGAGCCACACTTTGATGCTTCAGTATCAAGTGAAAAACAAGGGTCAAGGTCTACACAGTTCTTTCAGGCTGCATCTCACGGAATTTTGCCATTGCCTGATGATTTCAGACAACAACCGCAAGATGTTTTCCATATGCGGGGAACCTCTGGGGTTTATAACCCTTTTATATTAAATGATGTCCGTGATGGTCCAGCCGCATTAAATCTGGCAGACTTTCAGGAAAAAGCTCAAGTGAAATCAATGGCCCTGTTTCCGGTATTAAGCCGGGATCGTCTGGTTGGAACCATTACATTACACCAGTGTGATGCCTACCGAACATGGGTGAATGAAGATATCAGTTTGCTCAGTGCCCTTTCAGAGCACCTGGGTGTTGCACTCAATCAAGCACACCTGTTTGGGGCACTTCAGATTCAGAAGGAAGCACTTGAAAAAACCCTGCAAGAATTACAAAAAGCCCAACTCTACCTGGTACAATCTGAGAAGATGGCCATATTGGGCCAGTTTGTTGCAGGTATTGCCCATGAGGTCAATACCCCATTGGGTATTATTGTAAGCAACCAACAAACGCTCAAACAATGCATCGCACAATATCGCGCAATCAATCAAAACCCAGCCCAGGAAGACCAGAACCAAAAACTGCATGAAACGATTGACAGCCTGCTTTCACTGAGTGAGATGGCCTCAACACGAATTACAGAGATTGTTAAAAATTTACGCAATTTTGTTCGCCTGGATGAATCAGCGTTAAAAACCGTGAATATTCATGATGGCATCGACAGCACGATAATGTTAGTAAAGAGCAGCTTGCATCCCAAAATTCAGATTGAATGCAATTATGAAAAAACGCTGCCTCTTGTGCAATGCTACCCGGGCTTATTAAATCAAGTGATTATGAATTTACTCGTTAATGCCGGTCATGCCCTGGCCGATCGGCTGGATGAGCGTAACACAGACCGTCAGTTTTCTCCTAAAATCAGCATTTCTACCCAGCTTAAGCCAACAGAAAATAGTGATGAGTTAACGGATATTACTGTTTTAATTGCTGTTAAAGACAACGGCAAAGGCATTGTTGCAGAGAATTTACCCAAAATTTTTGATCCTGGATTTACCACAAAAGGCTCTGGGGTTGGGACAGGGTTGGGCCTGGCCTTGTGTTATCAGATTATTGAAAAACACCGCGGCAAGATCGCTGTGAAAAGCGTTCCCAACCAAGAGACATGTTTTGTTGTTGAAATACCTGTTTCTACTTTCTGAATTTATGAAGGTTTACTTGGACCTTATTTTTTTAAATTGAAAAACCCTTTACAATAGAATGATGGAGAAGCTGAGGCAAATTAGTTGTTTCATAATCATGTTTTTCAATCTATCAAATCAAGCAAAATACTATCGCAGTTTAAGCAAAACTGAATCCAATCAACCTAACCCATAAGGCTCTTTCAAAACCAATGCTTACCATTCATAGGCTATCCCCTGAATGTGGAGAAAAATTTGGCGGCATTTACGGTCGATTTATGCAGTGTGCTAAAGAGGATTACTACCAGGAACACGAGCTTTTACCATTTCATGAAATTATGGTCACCATTGCACAAAAACATCTGGATGGGTATTTGGTTTTAGACGATAACCTGGAAGATCCTGTTGGGTTTATGCTGTTTCGTTATGAAGAACATCGCGCCATTGAAATTAACGTTATATACAGTGAGACAGAAAACGCAAAAAGCTTTCTGGGTGTATTAATGCCGCGTTTTATTGCAGACAGCTTAATACGTGAAGACTGGGATGTTGTAAGCTATGCAATGCTTGGTAAGCAAGCAGAATTTATCAGGACAATTCTCTGGTATAAGTTTTTACCGGTTGGCCAAGCCCATCTTGCACTTGATTTTACAGACGCCATCAGCATACAGATTTTTCAAAAGCAATTTCCACTCAGTCCTGATGATGGCAATACGTATCGCGTGACGGCATGGCAACCTGATTACCTTGAAGCAGTATCTTCCATTGTTTATGCGTCTTTTTCAAAAGCAGTCGATGCAAACTGGGACCCTCGATTTCGAACTGAAAACGGTGCGACCAGTGTTGTGAATACCATTGTTTCAGGACAATTTGGAGAATTTGCCCATGATTGCACCGGTGTATTGCTGAAAAATGAGCTTCCTATCGGCGTTTGCTTTGTCATCCATGCCAATTTCACTGCGGGCAACATCCCATTGATTGGATTACTGCCTGAAGAGAGTGGGAAAGGCTTGGGCAATTTATTAATTCATGAAACAATAAAAACAACAATTCAACAAATGATAAAAGAAGAAAACTCTTTTCTTAAAATTACTGCCACAACCGATACCGACAATATTGCTGCAATAAAAATGTACAGACGCATGGGTTTTACTGAGCTACACAACTATCCGCACGTTTATTTGCCGCGTGAGCGGGCAAAATTATTTACGCCAGGGAAATGGCATTAATCGTTTTAATCAACCGAGATTGGCAAAACACACTATGACAAAAAATATGCACTCCCATTCAGATTACACCAATATGGCTTTAAAGCTTAAGTTAAATGCCGATACAGTCATCAAAGTTGATGGTTCGGAATACTTGTTGTTTTGTAACTATCAAACTGAAGACGGGTTTCGGGTGAAGTATGACATTTTATTGATTATTTATGAACTTTTTCACTGGAAAACATTGGAAGCGTTATTGTCCCCCTGGTCAGAAGCTGATCAGGAAAAAATTATTTCACACCTCTCGCAGATGGAACAGCTCAATATTGTTGTAACTTCTGAGCAGCAAAATCCGGATAAGGTAATGAATCGCCCGTTGGCTGAAAACCTGGGAAAAACCATTCATATTAATGTCGAAAATCATCATGCCATGCTACGCGATTATGTTCGTCTTGCAGCATACCGCAGGGCCATTGAGGCGGCTATTACGCCTGATGATTATGTGCTGGATCTGGGCACTGGAACTGGAATTTTGGCTTTTTTTGCAGCAACAGCAGGGGCCAAAAAAGTGTATGCCATTGAAAAACGCTCCGATATTATCACGCTCGCTCAAATCCTGGCCGAGCAAAATCAGTTGGACCAGAACATTCAGTTTATTGAGGGTGCCTCCAGCCACATTCCTGCAGAAAGTATTGCACCAAAAGCCACGGTCTTTATCTCTGAAATTCTTGGTAATGGGATTTTGGAGGAAAATGTACTGGAGTATACTATTGATGCTCGTGATCGTTTTTTAGCCTCAGCGGCACGTATTATCCCCTGTAAACTGGATATCTATATTTTTGCCTATGATTCCGGCTTCTATACAGATCGCTCCCCGGAAGTGGATGAGTTAACAGACCTTTACGGTTACAATTTTTCTGCTTTAAAACTGCTTCTTCAGCAAAAAACCACAGCCAGAACCGATTTTTACAACCCACAACTATACAGCCACCTGACCGAACCTGTTCTGGCGCATACCATAGATTTTAAAACCGTTACTGAAAGTCAGTTTAGCACCACCGTTTCTTTTACAGCCCTGAAGGACGGTGCTGTCAATAGTTTCTGTGCCTATTTTAAAGCCCATCTGGATGAAAATAACACGCTGACCAATTCACCATGGGCCCCAAAAACCCATTGGACCCAACTTATTTTTACATTGCCCAAACATCAGCCAGTTCAAGCCGATACCCCTTTTAAAATTGAGCTAAGTTACAATCAGGTGTTACGGCTTAACTGGATAGGGTCATAGACCAACAAGCCGTTTTTTCTACAATGCTTATTTTTAATTAGCTTGCATTGTCTCGTCGAACATTTGCCACTTGCAGTGAACTGGAAAACTGAATTAAGCGCGCCGGATCTTTAAACTTGCCCAAATGCTTGATCTCAAAGTGCAAATGAGGACCGGTTGAATGTCCCGATGAGCCAATGGTTGCAATTGTTTGCCCTTTGCTGACCGTTTGTCCTTTTTTGACCAAAATTTTTGCGCAATGTGCATAACGGCTAACAAAGCCATTGCCGTGATTGACAGTGACCAGCCTTCCGTAGCCTGCTTGCCAACCACTAAAAGTAACTTTTCCTGATTCAGCGGATAAAATACGTGTTTTGTATGGGGCTGCAATATCAATACCGTTGTGCGGGTGCCCATGGCGCATCCCAAAGCCAGAACTGATATGCCCCGTTAACGTAGGGGAAGCCAAACGAAATTGAGGTCGCTCAGCCGGTTCGGCTTGGTTAAGCTTTGTCTGGACTCTGTTTTTTTCAGTCTTTTCAGTATTGCTGCCATTGCTTTCTTCATTTTCATTTGAAAAAGCGGGGTGAACAGGAAAGATAATCCCTGGAAAGAAAAGATCGGTAATTAAGACAAGATTGCGGGGCAGCTGCAGTGCATTCGTTAATGCGTTTTTACTTGTCTGTGAACTATTATTACTCTCAACCAGGCCTTGACTTGATAAGGCGCTCTCAAAACGAGACTGATTTGAAGACGCTGTTAATTGAGGCAGACACGCCAGTGCAATTAAAAATTCTGAAAAGTTGTTTGTAAAAAACAACGGCTTTGCTTCTTGAGGGCTGTGACCTTCTTTTGCTTTTTTATTGCTTTTAATTTTATTGCTTACACTTTTATGATTTCTGCTTAGGGCCTTGTCCTGCTGTGCTAAAGCAGAAACTGCATACTGTGTAGAACTGGCATTGGCTATCGGTGTGGTTATTAAAAAAGAAACCCCACTGATTAAAATGATCAAAACAAAAGCAAGAAAAACTTTTACACGATAATTTTGAAAATTGGGGCGGTTATTTGGGGTATTCTCTGGGGGGTAATTCTTTGGACGGTTCATCAATGCGGGCTTACTGCGAATTTTGTGAGTGTTTGGTAATGTTTGACATGCAAAGCCATCAGTTTTTGTTAACTAAAAAAATGGTATGGCATTGATTGTCTGAAGACTGTGTTTAAAACTTGTTGAAAATATCAGAAATACCTGGAAGGCGCAATAGCTCTAGAGGCCAATTCCCGTTTTGAGAAATCGTGGCTTTTTTTTCTGGCAGAGCAGAAAGATCGTGATAGGCATACCCAGAAAAATAGGGAGACTGCTCCAAGAGTCTTGATAGAGTTGGCTTTAGTTGCCAAAAAGCTTGTGGATTTTTTCTGAAACTGGTTCGATCGCTAGGCATCAACCGACCCTCATAGGGTGGCACCAGTGAAAAAGTCTGTATTTCTAATGTTTTTAAAGATTTTGCAGGTAGCGCTTTACGGCTTAAAACAAGCAGGGCATTTGATCTCTGAGAAGTTTCGGCACGTCTATCACGCAGGGGAATCCAATAAAGCATTGTGGGTTGAATTGCGTTTTTTTGAGTTGTTTGATGAGGACTGCCTTTGGCAAAAAATGGTTTTGCCTGATCTAAAAAATTTTCAATAGGGAGAAACCGCCATTGGCGATTGTTCTTGAGTGCGGTAAATTCAACAGCCATTTGGACAGGCACAGCTGTTTTTGGGGTTTGTGCCATCAGTTTTAGAAAGGGCAGGAATTGATCGCTTAAAGCCCTTTCCGATGTTGTATAATTCATCACAGTCATGCGATCAACGAAAGGAAGCATCGCGTAAACGTAATTTGTCTGGTGATTTAACTGGGCCTGAATACTCCAATAGGGCAAAACAGCATCAACAGGAAGGGTACTCTCTTGATGAATGGCCTGATAGGTTAATAGCGTCTGGTTGTACCAAAACACAGGATCAACCGAAAAACCTGGCAATAAATGCGGCTCAATATCAAACTGTAAGCCATCCAAACGCTCATTTACTGAAACAAACTGATTATAATGGCAAATGGCCCTGACCTTGGCAATAAGCTTTTTTCTACCAGTGGCTGTTATATCTCTGGGGTCACCAAAAACTGCCACAATGTTAAAGTGCTTTTTGTGAGCCCGCCGGATAAATTGGGCAAGTTGATGGGGGGTTTTGACAGAAAATCTCTGGTGTTTGATCAGATTTTCTTGCTTTGGGTTACGGGTCCTTTTTTGATCAGCCTCTGTTATATTGTTTGTCGCTTGCTGAACTGGCCTTGCAGCCACAACCGGAACCGTAATGTATAAGGTTTTTATATCAAAATGCAGTGCCTTTTCAAATAATCGGTTTTGGGCCGTTTCACTTTGCCAGTCATTTGCCTGCCAAACCCAAGCTGAATCTGTTGTTTGAGGGCGAAATGGCTTATTTTTTATTGTTGCTGGCTGCTTAAGATTTTGTGCTGGCTCTTTTTTGCGTTGTTTTTTTGAAGGCTTTTTTTTGTGTTCTTGAAATTCAACCACTTGAATGTCAGTTGGATGAAATGATGGGGCAGAAATCGGTGATGTGCCATAAAGCAAAATCTGTTGAATGGGCCGGTATGTGGGGAGCCTATTTTTTTTTCGTTTTTGATTGTCCGCAAAATTGGCCTTACCGGAGAAATGTTTTACTGGGGGCACCAGGGCAATCCCGCTTATATCTTGTAAAGCAATGGGCAGTTGCGTTTTTTGGCAAGTCTCGGGCAATGGCATTGCTTGGGCAGCAAACAGAACAGTATGCTCAGAAGGATCGGTCTCTTCTGGCCGGAATGATTGTAAATACAGCACTTGTTTATGAAGAATTGAAGCCGGTTGAGCGCTTTGGTTTCGTTTTAAAGCTGCTTTTAAGTCAGCCGCATTTAAATCGCTTTGTGGGCAGAGTGCGATAATACTTTCTGTCTGACGGGCCTTCGAAACAGCATTCGATTTTTTTTCTGCTGAAAATGCCACTGTGTTATTCCAAATTTTGACAACAAAGAGCAAGAAAAAACAAACAAAAACAATCATTTGCATTCTCTGAATTGTGAAAATGGCTTTGTTGTACTGTCTTTTTTGAACGTATTGCATTGACGGTCTCATTATTCCTGGTTTTTTTTACATCAATCGCTGTGTTTTATAAATCTCTGCTTTTTTTGCGGGGGGTCAATGACAAATTATTGGCTGGGATAAATTATTGGCTGGCCTGGATTATAAAACTGGAAATTGTTGTATACAAGTTCTTGGTTATACAAGTTCTTGTTTTTTTAAGATGTGACTGTGTCGGATCATTTTGCCGTGGGTCACCCTGGATCGGATAAGGGTCAGATACAGGCCGCTTAATCTGGCAAGCCAGACCCATTGTGCATAGCCTATAGGCTTCAAAAATGCATAAATCAAGAGCTTGAATTTGTCTTTGAGCTGGCTGTATGAATTAAACGTTAGTTGATCAATCAGAATAGTAAACGCTGACTGCAAAACCGAAAACGAGTACCCCACCAGGACAACTGCAGAAACAATTTGAATGGTTTGTTGCCAGTCAAACACTATTGCAAATTCACCATAAGCCATTTGAAGGGCCGCAATAAAAACAAAAAAGACCAGGCAAATTACAAAGGCACTCACTTGTATGGCCGGAAAAATTAAATTGATTGCAAGCAAGTATGGCATTGAAAGCCACCCTAAAACCCAGTTTTCTCTGTTGAACAGCAATAAAGGCTTTTTCCAGAACCCGTTTAGGGCGCCCCGTTGCCAGCGCCGCCTTTGATTAAACAACGACCTGGGATCTTTGGGTACTTGGGTCCAGCACAACGGATAAGGCAAGTAAACAAGTTGATAAGGCTGTTTTAAAACCAGTGCCATATGCCGATGAACCCGAAGCGTCATTTCAGAATCATCGCCAATGCAATGGCTGTTGTAGCCCCCAGCCTCAACAACAATATTTTTTTTGTACATCACAAAGGCACCAGACAACAGTTGAACACTTTTAAACCCGGACCAGGCCATTCGATCGAGCAGGAAAGACTGCAAGTATTCAAGTGTTTGAAAGCCAGCAAGCCAATGGCTGGAAACCCCGCCCAACAATTTTCTGGTTGTTTGCTCCGAGTTTTTTGGGTTCTGGACTCTTTGAATTTCTGCCCCTTCCATGACCCTCAGCCCACAGCCCACACCGACCACATTGTCGTCATTTAAATAAGCTTGAATGCATTCTCGAATTGCATTGTGTTGCAGAAAGCCATCTGCATCGACACAGCAAAAAATATCGTAACGCGAGACATTTAATCCGGCATTCAAGGCATCCGACTTCCTGCCGTTCAATTTATGAACAACAGTTAACCGGGGATCTATTGAGGAATATTCAATTGTTGTAATAGGCTGGCAAGCAAGCACATTGGCTGGCTGTCTTAATGAGGCGTTTAAGTGGTATTTGGCATCAATTTTTGTATGCGTATCATCGGTTGATCCATCATTAATCACAATCACTTCCAGCTTGGGGTAATCTGTGCTTAACAAGTTGGCGATGGTATCAACAATAATATGGCTTTCATTATAGGCAGGCACCAAAATACTAACCCCTGGATACAATGAATCACGCGGATAAATATCCAGTGGTATTTGCTTTCGGTAAAAATGAATACAGTAAACGGCACCAAAAATATTAATGAATACCCGAATAAAAAAAACCAACAAAATATAAATTAACGCTAGCCACCCCAGAAGCAGAAAAGGATGCAGCGTTTCCAGCCCTGCCATATCATATGTCACTGAACACCTCCCGGTTTTTGAACCAAACCGGTTGCAGGCACGACCTTAAAAAAAGATTACCCTCACACGCTTCAAGATTGCCTGCTGCTTTCTGTTGTTTATTGGACTTGCAATCTTTAATCGAGAGGCAATACAACTTGTTATAACGCGCGTGTGAAATGGCACGTTTAGATTTTATAGAAGCCGGACGTTTTGAGGCAGGAGTTTTGATCGTCAAATGTTTAACAGCAGCAACGATCCAATGGTCGCTGTCGTATAAGGCGCTTTGAATGACCTTTTCTCGAAAAAGACCGGGGTGTTTCAAGCCCATTTGCAATGCTTGAAAACGGTATTCCGCAATGGTGTGATCCAGCAATGCCATAATAAATGATTCAGGAAGCAGTACAGGCATACTGGCAAGAACCTCTAATGCTGCTATTTTTGCAGGTTGATAGTCTGGATACAGCAAGACTATTTGTCTTAAAAGACGGCTTACAGCATCCGTATTTCCTGGCATTGAAAACCCGTAAAACAAATAAATCCATTTTGCAGGGATACCCGTTGTTTTTTTTCCTACGGTAAACAAGGTGCTGTAAAATATCCGCTCTATGTCGGCAATAATACAGCGTGTATGGTTCAATGTGGCTTTGGTATTTTTGCGCGGTAAAAAATCAGTGGGTGCAAACAGTAAGGTTGCAACATAGTTAGAAGCCCAATCTTGACGGCAGGCCAATACATCCAAAATGGTACGCGAAAATGCCTTTGGATTTATAGAAAGCAGTGTTTTTGCACAAGTTAGAGAAACCATGGCATTGGGATGCTGAAGGCGGTATAAAAGCCAGATCCTGATTTTTTGACTGTTAAGCATCAGCATAGAACTTAACTGGGCTGCCAGAAGAATTTTTTTAACAGAACGCTGCTGAAGTAAGCTCAAACACTGGGTTTCTGCGGCACGGTGATCGCCAGCAAAACATCGCTCAAGGCAAAAAATTTGATAGGCCTTTTTTTTACCAGGGGGCACTAAATTAAACTGCTTGACCGCAAGGTGAAGAACTCGGTCAATTTTAGCGCGGGGGATTTTTTCGCGGTACTGTAAGGCCATCGAAAATCGCTGTCGAAACCGCCAAGTAAAAATGACTTTTTTAACTGTTTCAAGAGCTGTTAACTTGTTTTTTGTATTACTGGCTTTTGAGATGAAAATACGGTAGAAATTCGCAAAATCTTGTGCTAAAGCGGTGTATTCTTGTATCTGATTTTTCTTATTTCGACGCTTTTTTAGCGTTTTCAAACGCTTGGCCATTAATGCGCCAATAAAGAAAAGAATGCCCATACTTAAAAAACAAATGCTGCTTAATCCAGCAAGGTCAATTAACCATTTTCCTGAGACCTCTGGCAAGAAACTGCCCTGAATATGAATGACACCGAAAGCCATACTGCGAATTAGAATAACCGGTTTGTGGCTAGGTTCAGTGCGTTGTTCAGGTCGTTTTGGTTAAGTAAGCTTCCCAATAAATGACAGCTTGCCCAATACTTTTTTGAAGCCTTGGTCAGAGGGAAGTGACGCTGACCAAAAAACGCACAACCCGTGTCAGACTCACTTGGAAATTCATACCGGCTGTATTGATCCCCACTTCGGCCTGCCTGTTTCAACGAAAACCATTCATACAAGGTGCCGTCGGGAAAAGTGGAGTCTGATAAAACCGCTTGCGGGCTTTTGACTGTTGGTACTAACAAATTGTTTAAATATGGGCTCAATTTAAGCCGAATAAAAGGCTGATTGCCAATCGCCGTTTCTTTTTTTAGCAAGGCCTGGAACCCCTCAATAGTGAGTGGCTCAAGATTTAAAGATAACAAAGAAAGTTCTGCATCAATGTTGCCGTAGGTCAATCTGCCCATGTTGTAAGGAGCTTGGGATACGTTTGCCGGTTTGTCCAGCCATGCTAGCAGCCGCCCTTGTTGATCCGCTTGAAAACCGTAAGATCCTGTGTTCTTAAAACTTACCGATTGGGGAGCGCTTTCTGTCCGTGACTTAACGTAGGGGGTTATCGTCTTTTGGGCTTTTTCAGGCTGTTTTAATCGATTGTACAACTTTGCCCTAACCACTGCATAATTTGTATGCTGCGGCCTTAACTGCATGAGTACAGTGTAGTCTGCAATCGCTTTTTCTGTCTGATTTTGCCAGTTAAGTAAGCGTGCCCGTGTTTCAAGCAATCCAATATCTTTGGGCGCTTTTTCTATGGCCATATTTAACCGCTGTATTCGATCGGCATACCAGTCCCTGTTCAAACTGCCATCTTTATTCAACTTTGCTTGATAAGAAACTGACCAGTAGGGTTTTTGAAAATTTGCATCAATCTTTTTTCGATAGAAATTGCAAGATGACCATAATCCAGCACTTTGCTGGCAAACTTGCATAAGCAAACGAGCGGTTTGATGTCTTTTTGGGGTCGCCTGATAGGCTTGAGACAACAAATAAAATGCCTCTGCCGTATCATCAGTGTTGTTGTTTTCAAGCAGATGACCAGCGGCAATGGTTTGTGCCCAACTTCTAACCAATTTATAATCCGTGTTATCCGGATTATTGAGAACCAGCTGAGACAGATGGGCTAATGCTTCTTTGAAAGACTCTTGCCAAACCAGTCGTTTTGCAAGAAGCAGTTGTGCGTCATGATTTTTTGGGTGTGAGTCCACAAATTTATTTAAATGATAGACCTCTTTGTTTAGCCAACTTCTATCAACCCTGCCTTCAGCAGTCACTTTGGGGGCATTGCGATACCACCAAAATTCATCTGAAAATTTGGCAGCTGCAACTTGACGAACCGTGTGGCATTGAAAAACGGGCCTGCTCAATCCAGAAAGCAGTTGATCTGAGGTTTTTAGAGAGGGTGAACCAGAATACGTGTTGCCGTATGAATGACAGGTATTTAAAAAAGATTTGTACAATGCACGGTAGTTGGGCGTCAGTTTGATTGCACGGGTTAACAAAGTTTGGATCTGTTTTTTTGACTTGCCCGCAGCAAAGAGAATATTGGCTTTAAGCAACTGATAATCGGTATTGTTGGGGTATGTCTTAATCAACTGCTCAACAATTTTTAACCCGTCTTTATAATTATTTTTGGCGTACTGTGCTTGCGCCTTTTTATAGAGTATGGACGGATTGTCGTACGGCTTTATTTTTATTTTGTCGATACGAATAGGGGAAATTGAAGCATCAGCTGAGGCTGCTTGCTGCTCAGTACTGACTGTATTTTTTTCTTTTTGGCCATCTTTATTGAATGAAAATGACTGATACAAGCGCACTGTTTTTTCGTTCAATGGCGTGGCTGCATTGCTTTCAGTTGGAGATAAACACAATGTAATCAAACAACAAGCAAGCCCACAAAAAACAACAAAAAGACGGGGGCTTGAATCCGTCCAAAACCTTCTCCAGTTTAAAGACTGAATAAACTGGCTCATTGGCCAATAAAAATGCAATACACGACAAAAAAGATTGAACTTCATGCAAACAGCAGCCCCAATAATTTTTTTAGATCTTATTTCAAATCTATCACGAAGCTATAACTGCACTAAACAATATTTTTTTTAATAACAAAATTGTTACATCATAAAATTTTATACCCAAAAAAAGCAGAGGCTAGCGGTGGTAGCTTTAATACAACTATGGTTCCGCATACTATAATGTTGTTTCGTGAATCATAAATTCACCGACTCCTTTTGGTCCAGTCTTTTGGTCTGGTTTTGTCGGATCATAAAATTCAAGTTAACTAATTAATAAAAAAATATTTTGCTCAATATTTCCATCAGGTTTAAAGGCTCATAACAAATTGACAAGCAGTTTTTATTTATTTCAGTTAATTCCCAAACCCCATCAAATGTCGGTCTAAGCAGCGAACACTTCAAGATCTCGAGAAATTAATAGGGAATCTGTAAAATACGATAATTAGCTGTGTCATTGACATTGTCCACAAAAAAGTCTCTAAAAATAAAGTAAACTGCAATAACATCTTGCCCTTTCGTTGAAAAAGTGAAAGGTTATACACTTTAAATACTATCGGTGTTCAAGTGCCATAGGACCTTCAACCCGGGCATCAGCAAATTGTCTGGCGTACGGATTACTGGTGTATCGAAGCTCGTCCGGTGTACCTGTCCATTGAATACAGCCCTTATGCAAAAGAATCACCCGGTTGGTTCGGGCAATGGTTGAAAACTGATGGGTAACCACAATGCTTGCCGCATTCATCTCGCTGCGCATTTTTTCCATATAATCCTCAATCATGGTTGAGGCAATGGGATCTAGTCCCGCTGTGGGTTCATCGTATAAAATAATTCCCGGGTTTGCGGCAATGGCCCGTGCAAAGCTAACCCGTTTCTTCATTCCGCCAGAAAGTTCGTTGGGGTACAAATCCTCAATGCCTTCAAGCCCTAGCAGCCGAAGTTTTTCAAGGGCCAGCTGTCGGATCTCACCAGAAGTCAGGCTTACTTGTGCCGTCCTTTTTGAAAGAGGAGACTGGTTCTTACCTGATTGCAAGGCTTTCTGGAATTCAGTATCTGACTTTTCCGTTAATGAGAATGCAACATTTTCAAGCACGGTTAATGAATCAAAGAGAGCAGAATACTGAAAAACCAAGCTGAAATTTTGACTGCCCAAACAAACCTCTCCAGCGTCTGCTGCCTCAAGCCCACTAATAATTCGCAAGAGTGTACTTTTTCCGCATCCACTAATTCCAATAATACCCACAGTTTCATGGGCATTGACATGAAATGAAACGCCATCTAAAACCTGATTGTCGCCAAAGGATTTTTTAATACCAGTTACACGAATTAATAACTGTGACTCTGCATTTTTTGGATGTGCATTTGTTTGATCAGTCATGAAAGGAAATTGCCTGTGTAAGCATTGAATCTGAACAGTTTAATACAAGCCATAAAGCAAGTATGTAAACAGGTAATCAAGCAGTGCGGTTAATGTAAACGACCATACAACAGCCCGCGTTGTGGCATTGCCAACATCCTTGGCACCACCTTTACTAGCCAGGCCAATGGTGGTAGAAATCACAAAAATAACAAAACCACTGATCATGGTTTTAACCAGTAATATAACAATATCCCGCAACGCAATCTGACTTTGTACTGAATCCATAAACTGGCTAATGCCGATATCAGCCATCAAGTAACTGATCAGTAAACCACCTAGCAAGCCCGAGACAATAGTTACAATACTGATCAGTGGCAACATGGTAATACCCGCTAGTACGCGGGGCATCAGCAAGTAGCGAATGGGACTCACATGAAGCGTTTTAAGTGCATCCGTCTGGCTGGTAATATTCATGGTGCTTAATTCAGCAGCATACGCTGAGCAAGCCATTGCTGTAACGGCAAACGTGGTCATAATCGGGCCAAGTTCTCTCACCAGAGAAACCGCAACCAAGGCCCCAACGTAATCCCCTGCTCCCTGACGTACCATTTCTTTGGCGACCTGAAGTGCAATGACCATACCGGTAAACGTGGTCATAATCAAGGCAATACCCAATGTATCAAAGCCAACAAAAGCTGCCTGCTTTAAGTAATGTCTAAGATTGAACTGAAACCGAAGCAAGCATGCCATCATTTCAGCAGTATTTCTTGCCGCTTGCCCCAGCATTTCAATAAAAACAACACTTTCGGTTGCAATGACCTGAACAATGCCCCGGGTCATCGGAAAAAGCTGGGTATTATTTTCAGGCATTGTCATAAAATCAGACTTTAGCAAGTTTAAAGAAATTCAAGCGAAAATATTATTTATAGTGCAAACAACTGGAAAAGACGTAAGATGGTTCAATTGCCTGCTATACAAGGGTTTAGAGCACATCTATTAATAAAAAAGTCTAACAGAATGTGCCTTGTTGCTCAAGGTTCTTGACTTCACGCAAAAATCCTGAAAGGAAAAAAAGCCCAAAAGTGTAAATAAAATAGCAATTATTTTGATGAAAAAACGTGACAAATAGGCTTGTCATAACGACAATAAAGTTAGGTAAATAATTGATTTTTCAATGCAAAATCTGCAATAAAAACAAGCAATGAAATTCCAGGGATTTCGTTAATTAAAAAAATAAAAAATTCCCAGGCAATTAAAAAACACAGGAATAAAGAGACAATCATGACACCAATCACCGAACCAGCAATCGCCACCGAAGAAAATAACAAGCCTGCCAGTGAGATACTCAAACAGCTTTCAGAATTTTACGGGCTTCAGACCCAATGGATTGATATTTATGGCAATACCCATGATGTGCCTACAAAAACCCTTCGTCAGCTTTTGGAAGGGCTTGGAATCTCTATCTCATCAGATGAGGTAATGGTTGCCCATATGGAGGATCAGCGCAACCCTGAAAATTCATTGCGCTGGATCGATTATGTGCTGGTTCCCAGTGATGAATCCATTCGTTACATGGGTCTCTCGGTTGTGATTAACTGGCCGGCACAATTTTCAGATGCTTTTACCTGGCAGCTTTACACAGAAGGGCAAAGCATTCCGCGCTCAGGCACTGTTGACCGGGCTGCATGTGAAAAAATTGAAGGACAGTCTGGCCAGTACCGCTTTTACATTCCAGAAGCCAACCAGTTGCCCCAAGGCTACCATCAGCTTGTACTCAGTCATCCTCAAAGCA
Source organism: Cyanobacteria bacterium P01_H01_bin.74 (assembly GCA_038745945.1). Classification (GTDB taxonomy): domain Bacteria; phylum Cyanobacteriota; class Vampirovibrionia; order Vampirovibrionales; family Vampirovibrionaceae; genus JBCDLA01. Next base: position 25,711 of record JBCDLA010000021.1, read on the forward strand.
CTGAGCGTCAAAACATGCGGATTGTTGTGACACCCACCCGCTGCTATTTGCCAACCGCAATGTACGATCCCAGCAAAAAATTTTGGGGCCCCAGTGTGCAACTCTACGCAGTGAATTCTGAGAAAAGCTGGGGCATTGGTGATTTTGGTGATTTAAAAACATTGGCAGATTGGTGTGGAAAAAGCAATGCCGCAATGGTGGGCGTCAACCCATTGCATAGCCTTTTTCCTCACAATCCCAGCCATTGCAGTCCGTATTCTCCAGCAAGCCGCCTGTTTGTTAATGCTTTAAATATTGCGGTTGAATCCCTGGAAGACTATGAAGCCTCAAAGGTGGCTCAAAAAAAGGTGCAAACCAAAACATTCCAGAAAAAACTGCAGAAAGCCCAAGATGCAGAATTGGTTGATTATGATCTGGTTGCTGAATTAAAACTTCCTGTTTTAAAACTGGTTTATAAAGATTTTGTTAAAGCACAAATCCTGAAAGAAACGGTTCGTGGTAAAGCGTTTCTCAGTTTTGTTGAGTGCCAAGGCCGATCCTTGCGTCAGTTTGCCACTTACATGGCCTTACAACAGCATTTTTATGACAACGACAACAACATCTGGGGCTGGCAGGCCTGGCCAGAAGAATACCAGACCCCTGACTCTGAGGCCGTCTTAACATTCTTATCGACCCACTACAATGACATTGAGTTTTACATGTACTTGCAATGGTTGGCAGATTGCCAGTTAAATGCAGTCCATCAAACCTGCCAGAAGGCCAATATGCCCATTGGCCTTTACCTGGACATGGCTGTTGGGGTTGACCGCTCTGGAGCTGATGTCTGGGCAAACCAAGGGCTGTTTATGGCAAGCAGTTCGATTGGCGCCCCACCCGATGAATATAACCCCATGGGGCAAGACTGGGGCTTGCCACCTATTATTCCGCAAAAGCTACGCGCCCAGCAATTTGATTATTTTATAACAATGGTCCAGCAGAACATGAAAAATGCGGGTGCTCTTCGGATTGATCATATTATGGCGATGATGCGCTTATTTTTAATCCCCCCGGAAGGCAAGCCCGGTGACGGTGGGTATTTGCATTACCCAATGGATGAGATGTTTGGCATTTTGGCCCTTGAAAGCCAGCGCAACCAGTGTATGGTGATTGGGGAAGACATGGGGACGGTTTCAGACGTTGTTCGCGAGCGGATGCAATCGTATGGCATCTTTTCATACAAGGTTTTTTGTTTTGAAAAAAATGCTCAAGGCTTTAAGTTGCCAGAAGATTACTATCAGGATGCAGTGGTTGCCATTAGCACACATGACCTCCCAACGCTTTACGGGTACTGGTCTGCCCGCGATCAAATGTTGCGAACAGATTTGGATCTTTATCCCACGGAAGCCCTCCGAGAAGCCCACATCCAGGAAAGAAAAACTGATCGCCCAGCAATGCTTGGTTTATTAAAACAGTACAACCTGTTGCCAGAAGGCGTTACCCTCGACGAAGGGGTTGATTACCACAATGATCCTAAGGCATTGCCCCCAATGACCCAGCCGTTAATGCGCGCTTTACATCAATTGGTCAGTAAAAGCAAGACCCGTATTTTAACCATTCAGTTTGAGGATGTGCTGGGGCAAGAAGAGCAAATTAACCTGCCCGGTGTCAGTAACCCGGTTTACCCCTGTTGGAAACGGAAGTTAACCCAGCCGCTGGAAACATTGATGGTGAATCCTGACCTTGCAAAACTTGCAGAAGCACTTCATTTATCCAGAATGTAAACAAGCTGCAAAGGAATACGAAGCTAAAATTGAATCATCCTCAAAAAATCGTAAGGAGGTAGTTCATAACCTGTCAGCACGAAAAGGCACGGCATCTGCAATGCGCCTGGTAACCTACTGAACTTCATCTTGATTTGATTTTAAAACTGGGGCATGCTATTGACTGTAAGTATTAAGAATAAAGATAAGATACCAATAAGATCATAGGATCTGTAACCAAAACTGACATACTATACTATATATTGTTGCGCCTAAGAAGAACCGCAAAGTCTACCGGGAATATGACCAAAAACTCTACAAGGGGCGACACAAATCAAGTGGCTATTTGGGTTCCTTAAGCACTGCCGGCAGATTTTCTTACGGTTTGAAAAGATTGCTTCCCGGTTTCGGGCATTCTTACATTTAGCTGCTACTCTTCAATAGCTAAAAGCTTGAATAAATTATTTCTCAACACAGCTTGTAAGGAACAAAGCCGTAAGTGTTTTTGCACGAAAATTTTTTAGCAGTACAATAAAGTAATGTTTATACTATTACTCAGCATTTTCGTTTTCGGATTGCTGTTTTCAAAAACGCTCAACAACAGCACTGGTTGGATGTTAATGGTTGGACTGGCTTGGTTTGCAGGCTACTTTGACTGCAAGTTATTTTTTAAAGCCGATCAAGACAAAAAACGGCAATTCCCGCCAGATGCACTGGCTGTCCAAGAAGAACTTCAGAATGCTAAAACCTCAGGTCAAACAACGGATGCCCATTTGTTTCAGTAATGCATTTCCTTCAATGGTTTATTCTTTAAATCACTTTCTCTACTGACAAATCCAACAGATAAAGCAGAACAATAGACTGGATCTAAGTGGATGAAAGCACTGGCCAAAACCTTGCGAGAGGAATTAGGAAAGCAGTTTGTGCTGGACTCACCGGAAGAACTCGCCGTTTACGACTGTGATGCCTGCACCTTGATTAAAAAAGGCCCTGAGCTGGTTGCCTTACCCAAAACACCAGAGGAAGTGGCAACAGTGGTCAATGCGTGTAACAGAGCAGGTGTTGCTTATACGGCACGCGGTGCTGGTACGGGGTTATCCGGTGGGGCTTTACCGCTTGAAGGCGGGGTTTTAATTGGGCTGAACCGGATGAACCAGATTCTTGAGATTGACGCAGGCAACAGAACTGCAACCGTTGAAGTGGGTGTTATTAATGCCAGTTTAAACCAACAATTAAAGCCGTACCATTTGTTTTATGCCCCAGATCCATCTTCGATGGCCGCATGCACCATTGGCGGTAATATTGCAGAAAACGCAGGGGGCATTCATTGCATTCAATATGGGGTGACAACTGATCATGTGCTGGCACTGCAACTTGTATTGCCAAACGGAGAGTTGACCTGGGTTGGCTCTAAAAACAAGAAAAGCAATGGTCCGAACCTCACAGGCCTGATTGTGGGCTCAGAAGGAACACTGGGTGTTATTACCCAGGCAATTGTTGGCCTTTTACCCGTTCCGCCCAAAATAAAAGTGTATCTGGCTGCTTTTGCTGAAGAACGCCACGCCGGCGCTGCGGTCAGTGCCATTATTAAATCAGGCTTGAAAGCAGTGGCTGTTGAGTTTTTAGATGCATTTACGCTGAATGCAGTCAATGAAGCCTTTAACGTTGGCTTCCCCCATGACGCACAAGCTGTTTTACTGATTGAATTGGCTGGGGCAGACTGGGAAGTTGAAAATGATGAAGCCCGCCTTCGCACTATTTTAGAAGAACAGCAGATGACCCAGCTTCGGGTTGGTGAAACTGAGGCCGAGCGTCTGGCCCTGTGGAAATCCCGCAAAGGAACCGTGGCCGCTTACGGTCGGTATATGCCCGCTTTTTATCTTCACGACTGTGTTATTCCGCGAAGTCAACTGGTGCCTGTGCTTGAAAAAATTCGAAACGTCGCCAAAGACTACGATGTTTTAATCGGCAATGTTTTTCATGCGGGCGATGGCAACCTGCATCCCCACATTTTCTTTGATCCCGCCGATAAAGCCATGCTGCAACGGGCACTCAATGCAGGAGAAGTGATTCTTCGACACTGCCTTTCGATTGGCGGAACACTGAGCGGCGAGCATGGCATTGGCATCGAAAAATCCCATTTTATGAAACTGCAATTTACAGAAGAATCGCTGGAAAAAATGCACCAGCTGAAATCCGTTTTTGATCCTGAGCACCGGTGCAACCCGCTAAAAATTTTGCCTGTGCGTGCTGGTTGCGCAGAAACCCGTCAAGGCCATACCCCCCAACTGCTTGCCCAAGATGGATTATGGATTTAGCGGGTCTTTCAAATTTCTCTTGTGCGAGTTTCTGTTATGATTAACTCATTAGAAACTATCCGGCACAAATTTGCTTTAATTGATATAACTTGCAGCTTATGACAATCAGCCCGGTTTTACTTTTGTTGAATGATAATTTTTCACTTTCAGTGGCCACTTTTCAGTATAAATTAAAAAGATAAATTAAAAAGGTTTTTCCTAACTATGACCAATCCATCCAATCCCAATGAAAAAACAGGGGTTCAGCTTAAACGCCAGATGACTATTAGAACCCGAGTAACCGATGAATTCAGAACACGGGCAAAAAAAGAACTCACCCAGGAACTGGGCCTGATTGACACCCAAATGCAACAACTGGATGCCCAATACCAGCAGTCGCTGCAAGAACTTGAACGGTTGGCGCAACAAGGTCAAAAAGTTCAAACCCAATTAAACCAACTGAATCAGGATGTCCAGCAAAAACGCAACCAACTGGGTACGCTTAAGGTCCAGCTTTCAGCAGAAATGGGCAATATCGATCAAGTGGAAAACGGTCAACTGGTAGTGACTGGATTACTGGAAAGTATTGTCACCGTCAATATAGGAGACAATATCTACGAAAAAATGCACAATGCTGAAATGATTGTCGAAGACGGCATTGTGGTCAGCATGTCGCCCAATTAACACGGCACTTTTAAACAATCAATGCCCACAGATCACCTTGAAAACGCCCAGCCTGAAAATAATCAGAATCAGACGATGAAACACATCGGCAAAATTATAGGTTGCCACGGACTAACAGGGAATTTAAAAGTCAAAACCCATGATGAAAATCCCGTATGGCTGGGACGACTCAAAAGCGTTTATATTTTACCAGCTGAATTGCAAAAAAATGAGCAAGCGCCAGTTACACCCTCTGGCGGCTTTTCCTGGCAGCAGACAAAGCCAGTTGATATTCAAAAAAGCTGGCGCCAGGGCAAGTCTGTTATGATTAAACTGGCCGGGGTGAACGACCGCACCGCAGCATCCCCGTTTATCGGCAGTGCTTTATATGCCGATCTTGCTGCGTTTGCTGACAATCTGGATAAGGATACATTTTTTATTGATGATTTAATCGGACTGACAGTTATTCCTGTAAAAGTAGGGTTGCCTCTCTCTCAAGAGAATGAGACCAAAGGTTCTGACGGCTTGATTTTTGGGACTGTTGCGGATGTGTTGTCCACGTCTGGATCAGACTTTCTTGAAATTGAGTGCACCAGAACCCGTGAAAAAATAATCGTGCCGTTTCAAAGCCATTTTTTTCCGGTTGTTGATTTAAAAACCAAAACCATTCAAGCCAGGCATATTGAAGAACTTGCTGAAATATCCGCTAAAAAGCCCCAAAAAAAATCACGAAACACACAAAAACAAGCAAAATCAAAAAAAACCCTGCTAAAAAGTCTGAGGGTTTTTCACACGACTGTGTTGAATGATAACTTTTAAGGCGTTTTTTTCTCCACTTTCCCAGAACGGTTTCGATTAATTTATCTTCCTTCAACACCTTCAACAAATTTTCTTTTGTCTCAGATGATTTTCTTTCTTTCGAGACTGTTTTGCGGGAAAGCAAGATTTTCTCTTAAAACATATTTTTTGCTTCGTCAGGGGCCCTGGCTGGCCCCTAACAACCCCAGCCGTTTTTTTTACACTGGCGTGAAAAAATTGATTTTTTTTTGACTGTTTTGTGTCAAGGCAAGATTTTTTCTAAACATATTTTCTTCTTTTACTTTGTTAGGGGAAAAACTGCCTTTTCCCC
>JBCDLA010000022.1:0-31424 GCA_038745945.1 Cyanobacteria bacterium P01_H01_bin.74
ATTTTTTTTACATTTTTATTTTTTGAAAAATCCCGATTTATTCTGAGTATCGCGCTTGAAAATTTAACGCAGCATTAAATGTGTCTTTAAGTGTCTAGATGCTCATGAAAATAAAACGGAGCCGCATTTCAGTTTGCTCGTATAATTATTATGTTTAACTTAGGCTATTGACTAGACTCATGAGTGACAGGAGAAGGCTGAAACACCGAACGAATCGATTGATGCAAAATCTTTACACCACGCATTGTTGTATTGATAATACCGCCAACAATACCACCCATTACTGCAGTACCCAGTCGGGCAGAAGTGCTGCTAAATACCAGTGGCGAAAGACCCCCTGCTGCAAGAAACCCAAGAGAAGAGCCAACAGCTGTGGCTTTTAAAAGCTGCAATGGTGCTTCAAAGAAAAGTGTTCTTGCAAAGCTTACAGGACCAGTTTTCTTTGGCTTTTTGTTTACAGTGTCAATGGTGGTATTGGTGTTAACAGTTTGAGGTTCAGGAGGTTGAGGCGAATGTTCTGTACTGTTGTTTAACATTTGTTGCAGACTTGGGGTTGTTGGCGGCTGCAAATTCACAGCAGGCTGGGAAGTTATTGGTATGGAGCTTCCTGGGTAAATTGGTTGAAAAGACTGTTCAGACGTCTGCATAACAGGCATTTGCAACTGAGCGAGCTGAATGGGCTGTCCTGGTGGGCTAAATTGCGGAAAGCGTTGAGACTGTCCTTGCTGTTGCGTCAGCATTGGCTGCAACAGTGGGGTTGTTTGATAAGGCTGTACCTGAGATATCAGGGGTTTTGGCGGAGTCGGTTGTGTTAAATAAGGTTCAGAGACTGTATAGGGCGTTAATGCATTGTGCATAGGCCTGAATGCATTGTGCGGCCTTGGTGATGCAGAATAAATGGTCAATGGCACAACAGTTGGTTGTCTATTTTGCAAAGGTTGTGGGTGTGGGTATCCAACAGGAAAATTTGAAAATGGCGGATATGTTGGCTGGTTGTATGGCGCTTTGTTCAATGGCTGATACGCTAGATGATTGAAACCATAAGCGTAGGGGTGGGTCATCATATATTTAAAAGATCCCTGTTTGATTTTTGTATTGTAGTGTCAGCTGATCAATTGCAGTAAATTTAAACAATCAGTAAAAATTATAGAAAATTGTGCTTGAAAGATTGTGCTTGTAACTGTAATAACGCCCTCAACATCTTTTTTTGACTCCCTTTGTAATAAAATGACTTATCTCTAACAAAAATTTACATATCGCCAGATCCCTATTATTAGCTTGCTAATGCCTCCATCCAAGTCTTTGAACATTCTCAGTAGCCCTATCCTGCCTGCAACCCATGCCACTATTTGCCAGGTCGCTGATGATTTATGCAACGGCAAACTAATAGGTCTACCAACAGAGACGGTTTATGGCCTTGCCTGCGATGCATCAAACCCTAAAGCCCTTGCCAACCTGTTTGTTTTAAAAAATCGTCCTAGAAGCCACCCGGTTATTGTTCATTTACAATCAGCAGATTCGGTTGATGACTGGGCCATAGATATCCCAGACTGTGCAAGAACGCTGATGCAGACATTTTGGCCAGGACCGCTGACACTTGTCTTAAAACGAGCCTTGCATGTTTCTGATGCAGTCACCGGTGGACAAGAGACGGTTGCACTAAGAGTGTCTGCCCACGATGTTCTTTTTAACGTGCTAAAGGCGTTGCAGCAAATAAAAAATAACCGGCAAACAACACAAGTATCAGACCCTGCTAACCAAAAAGCATGTACTGCTGGCTTTTTACCAATTGATGTTTTATCAGTTGGGATTGCAGCCCCTTCTGCCAATCGGTTTGGGCGTATTAGTCCAACAAGGGCTGGCCATGTGAAAGATGAATTTCCTGAAGGCCTGGCTGCTATTCTGGATGGCGGTCCTTGTGCGGTTGGGATTGAATCCACTATTGTTGGCTTTTCTCATGGCAATCAGCCTGTGATTTTACGGCCAGGTATTATTACAGAAGACAGCATTCAGGCAGCTTTGGCCCTTGATTTTTGTCAAAAAAAAGGCAAGCCAGAAAACAATGAGGCTTTGACTGTAAGGGTTTCCGGACAACTCAGCAGTCACTATGCCCCCAATGCAGCTGCTTTTTTAATAGAAAAAAATGAGTTGCCACAATTAATCCAAAAAGCTGTCTCTGCATCAAAAAAAGTGGGGGTGTTGGCATTTTCGGTGAAGGCGAAGATGGATAATGAAAAAGAAAGAATTGCTACAAACCAGTTGGTCTGGCATGCAATGCCACTTGACCCATTGGCTTATGCAACACAGCTTTATGCCACATTGCGCCAATTGGATACCCTCAATTGCGAGGTCATTTTTATTGAAAATCCAACGGATTGCCTGGCATCACTTGAAAAACCACAGTGGGCAGGGATCTTTGATCGTTTGAAACGGGCAACTGCCAAATCAAAATCAGACGATTTTCTTTAAAAGCCATGTGAGAGGTTTCTCAACAATTTCATCTATTGGACTGAGGCGATTGTACTGATTGACGGGTATGATTAAAGTGAGGGTATACAATGTAAAGGATGATCTGTTATGGGGACAACCATATCAGGGTTTGCAGGGTTTAACTCAGGATTACCTATTGATGACATTGTTGCACAGCTGATTGATGCAGAACGTGCGCCCATACGGCAGTTGGAACAGCGCCAAAGTGTTATTGAATTTCAACGAACCGAATATGACGAAATTGAAGCGTTAATTCAGACTTTACACGACAATATTGAAGTGGTAACCAATCGCCAGGCAGATGGTACGACCCTGTTTGACGAAAAGGTTGGGGTTTCCTCTGATGAAACAGTGGCCACTGCAACTGTGACAGGCCAGGCCGCAGAGCAAACCATTGATCTTGAAGTCATTACACTGCCCAGACCCACACGGGCCGCCAGTACAGCAGGAATTGGCGTATTTGATACAAGCACAACACTGGCTGAGCTGAATATTACAGCGGGTAATTTCCAGATTTATGCCAATGGCACACCGTATACTTTTACAGTTGCAACAACAGATACGATTGGCAGTGTTTTAAGTGCAATTAATACAGCCATCCCCGATACGGAAATTGCAAGTGACCCCGTTATTGCAGATGGAAGAATCACATTCAATTACCTGGGGGCACCAACCACTGATATAGATTTTGGTTCGGGTGGGGATACCAGCAATTTTTTATCGATTACCCATTTATTAACCGCGATTGATGATGGCGCTGGTACCATCACCGCATCTCAACGCAATTCTTCATTTCGTCCCAGTGAGCTCTTATCTTCAGCAACAGCCAATCTATCTACTGCAGTGACAGATGGTACGTTTATTGTTAACGGCGTAACTTTTGACACCACTGGCCAATCCCTTAATGATGTTATTGCAGAGATTAATGCATCAGCCACAGCCAATGCAACCGCCAGTTACAATTCAGGCAACAACACGTTTATCTTGACCTCCAGAACCACTGGCAGTCCCTTAATCAGTTTAGAAGAAGGAACCAGTAACTTCTTGTCTGCGATGAATCTGGTTTCTGGAGCTGATACGACGACATCACAAACCCAGGGTACCAACAGTCAATTTATTCTGAATGGTGCAACCATGTATGCCACGGGTACCACCGTCGATGAAACACTTACAGGACTGACCGGGGTGACCCTCGATTTAAGGCAGTCTAAGCCAGGAACCACTGTTCAAATAACTGTTGGCGCTGACACAGAGCAAATCACTTCCGCCATTCAGGGCGTAGTGGATGCTTACAATGAAGCCATTTCTTTAATTGATCAGCGAACGGATGGTGAAAACGGGGGTGTTCTTGCCGGAGAAGGCCGCTTAAAAGGGCTTCGCAATGATTTAAGGACTTTTTTCACCTCGCAAGTTAGTGGCCTTGCAGGCACGCCATACGACAGTTTGCAGCAAGCTGGTATCAGTACTGGCGCAATTGGCAGTACGGTGGGTGAAGCAACAGCACAATTAACGTTTGATTCTGCTGCATTTTTAGACGCTTTTTCTGCCGATGAAAACAGTGTAAAACTGCTTTTCACGGCACAAGATTTGGGTGGTGCATTGGATGGAAGCACTGCAGATGATGGTTTTTTTGGAACATTCACGCAAATTGAAAATTACCTGTCAGACTCTCTTTATATTGATCCGGCGGGTAATAATGCCTATGGGGTTTTGTTTTCCGGCACCAGTGATAATGACAGAGGTTTGTTTGCGGCCTACGATAATTCTGCCCGTCAGCGAATTGAAGACCTGGAAGACAGTATTCAACGAAAAGAGGATCAGCTGGCAAAACGCGAAGAAACTTTGCGACGTCAGTTTATTTCAATGGACAGTCTGATTGGGCAGTTCCAAAGCCAGGAAAGTGCCATTGCTGGGTTAACTGCACAGCTGAACAATAACAATCAGTAAAATAACGAGTGATTGGACGCTTTTCGCACTAATTTCATTGGCTGTTTGAACTGATTTTGTTGACTGGTAATACAAAAAAAATTGTTACATCTACTTTGAAATGAGCAAAAAACGAATTTTGAATCTTTTTATACAGTTAGCAATATTGTTTTATTAGCATAGTTTATTAGCAGGGTTGTTAAGAATAAATTGCGACATCAGGGTGAAAAGCATAAGCAATAAAGAGGTTATTATGGAGAACAAAGAAGCGGCGTCAGAATTGCTTGACGACATAAAAAGTTGCAAACATTTAATCGAGAAATCGATGGAGATTTTAAACCGCTCAGACCAGAGTGAAGAAGCTTTCTTGGGGGCTCAATGTGTACTCATGGCATATCAACTCATTTAAACCCGTTTTAATATGTAAAAAAATTGAATCATTAATGACTCGAAGCACTCGAAGAAATCGCAGATTCAGTCGCCGTATCAACAGTTGTATCAACATAGGTATAGTCAAAAAATGAAATAGGCTTTTTAACGTGAATGGCCTTAAACCCAGTTTTTTGGCGTTCCATTTGCATGGTGCTGTATACTGCAAAACAACAAACAGACAAAAACACCAGAATAATACCAGCATAGGTTAATCGGGCAATAATCTGGGATTGACGGTGTTTTTCTTTGGCACTTAACGGTTTTTGTAATGGAGCATTTTTTTGAATCGCTGACTGCATTGCTTGGGCTTGCCTTCAATAATTTTGGTAAACGAGCTGTTTTGATACCCTGGTAAATCCAACGATTTGATCGCTGATTTTTATCCACAGGCAAAGCAATAAATATTATAGACTCTAGTCTACATCCAACCCGATGCCTTCTGCAATAATGATATTAGAGAAATAAACGTGTCCTGTTAGACAGTAAAAACTTGGGTCTAGTTTCTGTAATGTTCTCTTCCTCATTTTAAAGATACAGTCAAGAAACAAGCCAGAGAAATTACGGCCAACCCCAACAGCATTGCAGGTTGGTTTTAACTATTTCTTGTTCCACTCATGGTTTAAGGCCAATTTGGCTTCCAGGATAAATCGTTTAACATCATCCCTGTGAGCCCCGTTTGGAAACTGTGCCAGGTACTGTTGAGACTGCTGCAAAGCGTCATCCATCCGGTTTAATTTAGAGTAGGTAAGCATTAACAGGTAATGGGCGACTGCAAAATCTTGTTTTAAGGCAATACAACGCTGATAAGATGCTGAGGCAGCTTGATAGTCACCCGTTTTAAGAAACATCATACCCTGGTAATAATGGACCCAAGCATCGCTGGGCTTTTGCTTAATCGCTGCAGAAAACAGTGCTTCTGCTTCAGTAAAACGGCCTACTGTTGACAACATATTGGCAAAATTAACCCGAGCAACGTGATACGAATGATTTAAAGCCAGTGCGCGCTTGTATGCAGATTCTGCCTGGGTGTAATTTTCTTGCCCCTCATAAAGCAGCGCCAGATTGTTTAAGGCATAGGTAAACCCTGGGTTTGCTTTAACAGAAGCTTCGTAGTACTGAATGGCAGCATCAACCTGATGCAATTGATCGTAAACGCGCCCCGTGTTAAACAGCAGTGCTGCATTGTTGGGGTAGTGCTTTAAGCCTTCCAGATAGTAGGCTTTAGCTGTTTCAGGTTCATTCAGTAATAAAGAGATTTTACCCAGCTTAAAATACGTAACTTTAAGGTCATCATTTAACCGAAGCACAGCCTGAAACGCTTTTCTTGCGTCTCGAAGTGATTCCTGGCGAATGTCAGTGTTTTTACTTGCCCGGTTGTTACTCAGGTTGTTGCTTATATCCATGTAGGCACAACCCAGCTGAAAATATCCGAGTAAACTGTTCGGGTCGTTTTCAACAATTTGCTTTAACAATGGAATCGCTTTTCTGGGTTGTTTTTTTTGCAACAACAGAGATGCCTGCGCATGGAACGCATTGGGTGCTGTTTGAACTCGTGTACTGGTTGGCTCTGCCTGAAGCGCTGTGGCATAAGGGATGGCCATTGCTGGCTCTAAGTTACTCAAAGAGACCGACAAAAATAAGCTGAAAAGACTGAATTGCACAAGCCGTTTAATGATAATCATTTGAAATAAATCTCTATTATTGCTGGGGTAAAATGCTGATAGCAGCAATTTTTCTTTTATACCTGGTGCTGATTGCAATGAAACCGAAAAAAAGTAAATATTTACTATATTTAGTGTAGTGTATTTATAAAATAAAGTAAATGAATCCCATTAAAATTTACATATATTTACAATCTATTGGATGCTTTGTAAAAAATTGAAGCTTTAAACACTGTTTATAAAAAGGGTATTTTTATTACCAGACTATTGTTTATTAGAAAACGTTTTGATTACAGTGAACGTTCTTTTAAAATCATCTGGCAAGTTTTCTTTGCTAAATGCTTGCTGTGGTGCTGAAACACCTGTTATCACATAGGCAGCCCCTGACTCTGTATTAAAAATACGGTTGGCAACACGCATAATATCTTGAGGGGTAACGGCATTAATCTGAAGCAAAAAGCGATTAAGATCAACCGGCGTACAGTTGTTTTTAAGCCAACTGTTTTGAAATTGCAAGACAGTGCCAGACCGTTGTGTTGCGTCTCGAATGTCTAAAAGAAACTTACGTTTACTGAGTTGTAAAACATCAGGGGCAATGGGAAGGCTACACAGTTTTTTTGTGACTTCTCTTAAGTCTAAAATACTGTGCTGTATTTTTTCTGGCGACACTTCCAAGCCAACCTCATACAGTTTTTTACGCCCCCCGATAGGGCTGCCTGAATGACTGGAGACAGAATACACCAAGCCATCTCGCGTTCTTAATGTACTAAAGAAAGACGCGGGAGAAGTCCCTTCCAAGATATCGCTCAGTAAGAAAAACGCCGGATAATCCGGATCGCTGCAGTCAGGGACCGTCCATTGCATTTTAACCAGTGCCGATTTAAGCGTATTATTGACTTGGACCACTAAGGGCTGCTCTGATTTTTTTTCGGGCAATTTTGTTTTAGACGCGACCACAGCATTTTTAGGGAACCATTGGTATTTTTTTTCTGCGCTGGCAATCGCGTTGTTAAGCAAACTGTATTGATCGGATGCCGCATAAGGCGAAACCATTGCCACTGACAACCCACTCAATGATTGCAGCCCAGTTGAAAACTGACGCATTAGTTTATCGACCGAGGTGTTTTTAATCCGTTTCATTTGTTGATGCAAGGAAATGCTGTAGCGGTGTTTTTTTCCGTAAACTTCTTGTAACAGCCGTCTGTTCAAGCATACATCAGGATCATTCAGTAAGCTTTTTTTATTCTGAAGATATTGTTCTTTGAGGTGATTCACTGTGAATTCATCGACTTTCGGGTTTAACAACAACTGAAAGATATGATCCAATAGCTCTGCTTCTCGGCCAACAGGAGAGGAACCACTCACAATAAGTTGATCATCTGAAACGGCAAACATCAGGTGCATCCCACGGGTGCTGATGTGCTCAGCCAAAGCCTGGGTTTGCTCGGAACCACTGCTGAGAAGGCCAAGCAATAAGGCCTCTGTGCCTGGTTTGACTTCGCCAATAGGAATTTTTAATGAAACAGCACTTCGGTTAACAAAATGCAATGGGGTCATATACGCTTTAACCCCATTAGACAACCGCCCTGCCATAACAGGGCCTTGCTGTTGAATGCGCAAAGCAGGGATGTTGACCTGATAGTATGGTTGCTGGCTGATGGGCCATTGATTTGTCGCAGTTGGCTTTGTTGGCTTTGGTAAACCGGTTGCCATTGGTCTCGGATTAAAATAAGCAACCTCAGGCCTTGGTTGCGGTATAACTGCAGCACCAAATCTTTCAGTGCTTGCGGTGGGTCTTGGCGTTGTTGGGCGATTGAGTACTGTTATCATTGTGTTGTTTCTTATTGAGCCGGATTTCCGGTTGTGGGTTTTGCTAATACTGGGTTTGCCGGGCCTGCAGTTGCTACCAGGACTGGCGTTGCTGTTGGGCCTGTATTAGCTGGGGCCTGTTTGTCTATGGTTGGGTTATTCATGCCCACAGGGGGAGTCAGGCCGTTGGGTAAAAGCTTCATCGGCAAGCCAAAGACAACCGCATAACGATCGGCACGCAAATATTTTTGGGCTGTTTGCATAATATCTAAGGGCGTAATTTGCCCAAGCAATTGGGGAAATTTCAATTCATAGGCCAATGTGCCATTGGTCACCGCGTCACCCAACAGCATTGAAGCAGACTGGACATCAGCAGAAGAATCCTGGTGCCACTGCAGCAAGCAGGCTTTAATATCGTTGAGCTTTGCTGCGGAAACAGGGTACATTGACAATTGAGCAAGAGTATTTAAAACAGTGTTCAGTGCTTGTTTTTCGTTACCTGGCTGTGTTTCAGCAAAGATGGCATAAACCCCTGTCTGTTTTGATGGTTCATAACTGGTACTAACACTGCTGGCCTGACCTTGATGAATCAGCTGTTTTTGAAACAAGGATAGCCCTGATCCATTGAGCAACTCGTCAATAATGTGTATCGTGACACGTTCTTTTAAGCTGCTTTTTGGCGGGGCCGGAAAATTCATGGCCACGATGCTGTCAGTGAGATCGGCATTGTAGATGCTTTGCTGGCGGACTGTGTGAAGGGGTAATGTTAAGCGGATCTGTGGCAATGGGCTGGATTGATTGGGAATGGGGTTGCTTGAAAAAGCAGGTGCCAGGGTGCTTAATACCATTTCTGGGTTTACGTTACCAACAACAGCCGTCACCATATTGCCGGGGGAGTATGCCATCTGCCTGAACCGCTCAAGATCAGCGGGTGTTGAACGCAAAACATCCTGTGCGGTGCCCAGCGGTTGAAACCCGGCACGGTCAAACATTAATTCGCTAAGCTTGTTCATAATCGCAGCCAGCGGTTTACGGGTTCGCAAGCTGGCTTCATTCAGCACATTGCGTTTTTCTTGCGCCAAATCAACCGGGTCGTAAACCGGGTTTAATATCGATTCTGCATGCATACTTAGCATCTGCGGCAGGACTTCGCGGTTAAAAAACAACTCGTGCTGAATGCCTTCAGAGCTTGTGCTAGCATTCCAGAGGCTGCCCAGGTTATCGACTGCTTGTGTCCAGGTGTTTTTTACCGGGAAATGCTTGGTTTTCAGAAACCGGGAATGCTCATCCAGATGGGCAATGCCTGATGGCAAGCCCGAATTTTTGTAGTAAGGGCTGGAATAAATCGGGTTTTCAAGAATAGAGCCCGTGTTAATAAATGTTCGCAAACCAATAATATCCGACGGACGCTGTTCAATAATAATACGGTGACCGTTTTTTAAAGTAACCAGCTGGATGGGAAAGCGTTCCGGGCTGGTAAAAAATTGCCGGCTTGCAATCAGTGGCCAATAATTTGGCTGTGCAACCGTTGTCTGTGGTTTTGGCACAAAATTTAAGCCAGTTTGATTGAGCCCTGCGTATGGGAAAACAGGCGCATAAGGCATTTGTAAAGCAACTGTCGGCATTAGACTGGAAAGATTTGTAAAGATAAACGGGTTGTTTAAATCAGAATTGGACAATAAAATAAGACAAGAAAAGCACTCCCATAAATAAACCCTTCAAATAAATTTATTGCCTATTTTGGGCTGATTTTTTATAAAAGCAGCCCAAAAAGCAGACTCAGGCAATGATTTTCTATTGGTTCCAATCGTTGAGAATTGTTTGAGAAAAAAACTGTTTGTTTGAGAGATAACGTATGTTTTCTGTTTTTTGGCCCATTAAACTGGTTTTTTCCCTGTTTCGATTCTTTTTGAATATGGCCATATTCTTAACCTGCCTGCTGTCCCTACTCAGCATGACTGCAGAATCCAGCTGGCCTTTCTCATTAAGTGTGCATTTTAAACCCATTTACTGCATTATTCTGGGGATTGGCTTGCTCTTGATTTTACTGGATGCGGGCTTTTCTACCGGAAGCAAAAAAGGCCATGGCCTGTTTCGTCTGTTTTCAAGAATGGAAACGTTGGTTTCTCTGGGCGTGGTTGGCTTTTTTCTGGCCTGCAATGTGCTTTCTGTCCTGCCGTATTGGTCTTTCCCTAAAAATAAAAAAGACTTTGCCCGAGGCGAGCTGGCTGTTGCAAAAACGCCTCTACCCAAACTGTCCAAACAAGCAGCAAGGCCGTTAAAGCTGCTGCATTTAAACCTGCAGGGCGGCAGAAATCGAAATATTGACAGCATTCAAACACTGATTCAACATGAAAAACCCGATCTGATTGACTTTGTCGAATACGAGCCGCCATGGCCTGTGTTATTAAGCCAGGCAGGCATTTTAAAGGCTTATCCCTATCAGCTGCAGCGGCCGGGTGGCATTATTTTATTGAGTAAAAACCCCATCAAGCTGGCGCAAAAGAAATTTCGTCTGCCAAAAAACAACCCGGACAATGCCAGCATTCAAGCCCGCAGTTTGTTGGCCTCAGTCCAGGTCAACCATCAGCCGGTTACCGTCTTTGTCATGCACCCGCTACCTCCTGTCACGCCAAAACTGGCCAGAATCCAGCAAGAAGCGTTTGAGGCGGTTCAAAGCAATTTAAGCCACCTGGACCCGAATCAGCGGCTTGTTATGGTAGGGGATTTAAACACCACCCCCTGGGAAAAGCATTTTCAGTTGTTAACAAAGCCCAATGCCTTAACCGATACACAGCACCTGACTGGCTACAGCCCAACCTGGCCAGTGATTATTCCGCTTCCTTTTTCAACCACGTCAATCCCAGTCTGGCCGCTTTTGCATCAAGCCATTGGCTTATCGCTGGATCATGTGCTTGTGGGGCAAGGCATAGAGGTTTTGCAGCGCTCCGTGGGTGAACGGGTTGGTTCTGACCACCTGCCGGTGATTGTTTCATTTTTACCCAAAACTGCAACATGACCCCTGCGAAATAACCCCAAAAGATGCTTACCCAAAGAAAGTTTGCCCGAAGAAAGCTTGAAGACCCCAAAGAAAGCTTGAAGACAAAATAGGTTCAGCATCCACGCTTTTTTTAGTCAGTTTCCCCAGCCAGTTTTCTGAGAAATTCATCTTCCGACAGCACCGTCACCCCCAGTGATTCTGCCTTTGAAAGCTTGCTGCCTGCAGAATCACCGCAAAGCAGGAAACTGGTTTTTGCACTCACACTGCCCGATACTTTGCCGCCGTGCTGACGAATTAAATCGGTTGCTGCAGCCCGAGACAGCGTGGGCAAGGTGCCTGTAATTACCACAGTCTTGCCTGCAAGTACCGTGTTATCGATTGCAGATGTTTTCTCCTGAACCGGGTGAATGCCCATGGCGATGAGTTCATCAAGTAAGGCAGCATTGCTGTCCACCGAGAAAAAATCGACGACACTGGCGGCAACTTTCTCGCCGATTCCTGGTAGCGGCAGCAAGTCTTCGGTTGTTGCGGCCTTTAATGCCGTCAGACTCCCAAAATGACTGGCCAGAATGCTTGCGGTCTCAGAACCAACAAAGCGAATGCCAAGCCCGTAAATCACGGCACTCAGTGGGCGACTTTTACTGGCTTCTATGGCATTGATTGCATTTTCTGCTGATTTTTGAGCCGTTCGTTCCAACGATAAAACATCTGCAATGCTTAACCGGTAGAGATCAACCGGGCTTTTGACTTTATCAGTTGCAACCAACTGCTGGAGCAAAGCGACTCCCACCCCGTCAATATTCAGGGCTGCTTTACTGACCCAGTGTTCCAGTTGCCCAAGTCTTTGGGCCGGGCAACGGTTGACCGCCAAACAGCGCAATGCCACTTCAGAGTCGGTCTTAAAAACCGCATTGCCACAAGACGGACAGACCGCTGGCCGAGACACTGGCACCGTATCGACGAGGCGCTTTTGAAGGATGACAGCAATGACTTCCGGGATAATTTCTGCGGCTTTCTGTATGGATACCCAGTCGCCGATGCGGACATCTTTTTTGCTTAATTCATCAAAATTGTGCAATGAAGCCCGCTGCACCGTTGAGCCAGAAAGCAGAACAGGCTGTAATATTGCAATGGGGGTGATGACCCCGGTTCTTCCCACACTGAATTCAATAGCCAGAACCTGGGTTTCCTGAATTTCCGGGGTGTATTTGTGGGCAATGGCCCACCGGGGGCTTTTTGCCGTATACCCCAGTTGCTGCTGATATTGCGACTGATTGACTTTAATGACCACCCCGTCAGTTTCAAAAGACAGGGTTTTCCGCTGATCTTCCCACGCTACAACAAAAGTATGGGTGTCATTTAAAGTCTTGCAGTAGGCCTTTGCCGGATTCACTTTAAAGCCCAACCCGGCCAGCAAAGCCAAACGCTGCCAGTGTGTTTTTGTTTTTTCCAGAAAAGCAGGCTGCTCCTGCTGAGGAGAAAGCAGGGTAATGTCATAAAACAACGCATCGAGATTGCGGGAAGCGGTCACTTGGGGATCCAATTGCCTGACGGTACCTGCTGCAGCGTTTCTGGGGTTGGCAAAAAGTGGTTCTTCCAGTTGCTTGCGGTGCTGGTTTAAGGCCAAAAAAGCCGCCTTGGGCATGACAATTTCACCGCGTACTTCAATAGCGTCTGGCACAAGCGGTCCTGGCTGGCCTGGCTGGTCTGCATGATCAGGTTCTATTGGTTGTAAAACCAGCGGAATGCTGCGAATGGTCTTAATATTGGCTGTAATATTTTCACCAACCACCCCATTGCCCCGGGTTGCCCCACGCACCAGATGCCCTTTCTCATAAAGCAAACTGACCGCGAGACCGTCAATTTTCAGCTCTGCCACGTAATCAAGCTCAGAAACACCCTCGGGGAGATCAAGGTATTTTAAATTACGGGCCTGCCAGGCCAGCAGTTCTTCGCTGTTAAATACGTTGTCCAGGCTGTAAAGCCGAACCGGGTGTTCTGCCTGCTCAAACTTTTTTAACGGCTCTGCCCCCACACGCTGGGTCGGGCTGTCTGGTGTCACCAGCTCAGGATACTGCAGTTCCAGTGCCACCAGCTCACGGTACAGTACATCATACGTGCTGTCATCAACCACGGGGGCATCCAGGACATAGTACTGGTAGTTATACTGATGCAGCCTGGCTTTGAGTTTCTTCAGCTGGTTTTGAATGATTTCTGTGGGCGGCATTGTCTGTAAAAACTATCCGTTTTATGAAATTAAGGCATTGGCTGAGCGAACAGCTTCCGGAAAACTGTCAACAACGGCAACTTGATTGCTGGGAAATTGCTTGATTTGATCGTGGATGATTCTGGCAGGCTGCTGGGGCACATTACTGAACACAATGACCGCATTCTGCCTGCAGTACTGGCTAACAATGGTCATTAAAGCCTTGGCGCCTGTTGCATCGATATAAGGCACTTGATCCATTTTGATGACAATGGCCTTATGCGGTTTCACTGGATTCATTTTTAAAGCCTCAATCAGGGCATCCACTGCACCAAAGAAGAGTGGCCCGTTAATTTTAAACACCGCCACACCCGAGTCTGCCACACCAGAGTCTTCTGGGGGAAGGAGCAGGGTGAGATCTGATGTCTTGTCTGCCTGTTTGAAATCGGCGGCTGTAACTGCTGTTTCTTCTTGCACAGACAGCGGGTGTACGGCGGTTAGCCGGGACATTTTTGCCATAAAAATAAACGAGGATAGAATTGCGCCAATCACAATGGCCACCGATAAATCGGCGACAACGGTTAACGCAAAAGTGATCAGCATAATGGCCCGGTCGCTTTTTGAAATGCGGTAAATATAGACAAAATGGCGGATTTCACTCATATTCCAGGCTACAACAAATAAAATGGCAGCCAGGCAAGCCATCGGAATATAGCCGATATACGGCATGCCCACCAGCATAAACAAAAAAACAAAACCCGCATGCAATAGCCCCGCAACTGGAGTCTGGCAGCCCGTTCGAATATTTAAAGACGTTCGTGCAATATCAGCCGTCACTGGAATGCCCCCAAACACGGCTGAAAAAATATTGGCCAGCCCTTGTCCCACCAGCTCTTGATTCGACTGATGACTGTCCCCGCTGATTTCATCAGAGACCACAGCACACAACAGGCCCTCAACACCCGCTAAAAAGGCAATGGAAAAAGCAGCAGGCAAGACCCCAATCACAGCTTGTAAATCCAATTCAGGGAACCGGGGCACAGGGAGACCACTGGCAATATCCGGGAAACGCGATCCAATGGTTTCAACCGGCAATTGCCACCAATAGGTAGCAACTGCCGCTACAACAACGGCAATTAAGAATGCCGGCAATTTGGGCGTGAATTTCTTGAGGCCGGTTATCAGAGCCAAAACAGACAACCCCAGGCCCAGTGCAGCACTGTTGATGCGGTCAAAACTGCTCAAATAAACCGCCCATTTCTCAAAAAAATCAGCAGGCACAGTGGCAACGGGCAATCCAAAAAAATCTTTAATTTGCGATGAGACAATAATCACCGCAATACCCCCAATAAAGCCGGTGACAACCGGGTACGGAATATACTTGATAATTTTACCCCACTTCAGAAATCCTGCCAGAATCAACAACAGCCCGGCCAGAACCGTGGCTGTGAGTAGCCCGCCGTAGCCATAGGTTTCTATTACTTTGTAAACAATGACAACAAAGGCTCCCGTTGGCCCTGCAATCTGAAACCGAGCACCACCCATCATGGCCACCAGACTACCGCCAATAAAAGCGGTAATCAGCCCTTCTACCGGGCCTGCACCGCTTGCGATTGCCAAGGCCATTGACAAGGGCAAAGCCACAATGGCTAGCGTAAGCCCTGCGATGAAGTCGGCCTTAAACTGACTGAAAGCATACCCCTGCTTCAGGCACTGAAAAAACGTGGGGAACAATGGGTATTGATGCAACATCAGCATAAAAGAATAATTAATCCAGATTGAAACTTGATTGGCTCAGAAAAGACAAGAAAGCAAGTCCGTTTGTTCAAAAAAAGAAACCAGTGGGGATCACTCAATTTCCGCATTAAAAAGAGAAAGGCGAAGAAAGCAGCGGATCTATTTTCTTTGACTTTATTTTCTTTTTATCACAAAAATGAACCCGGTTTCCCTGGAATACGGTTTTAGCTTTAGAGCTCCTGTTTTGTTTCAAACAGCGTTCAGTTAGCGTTCAGTTTACGTAGAAGAATTTTTTTCCGCATTTTTGCTGGATTTTTTTTCAATGCCATCAGGGCAGAGGCGGTACCCGCCGCCATAAATGGTTTCAATATACTGTTTGCCAGAAACAGCTTTTTCAAACTTGGCGCGCAAATGTCGGATGTGCACCCGAATGGTTTCCACATCATCAGTCGGGTTGTAGCCCCAGACTTCTTGCAGCAGCTTGCCCAGGGCAATGGCCTGGTTGTGGTTTTGCACCAGGGCATTGAGGATTTCAAACTCGGTGGGGGTCAATTTAATGCGCTGCCCGGCCAGTTTAACTTCCAAGTTTTCAGGAATTAATACAATATCCCCCACCGATAAAATATCTTGTGAAGCGGTTGACTGTGGAATCACCCCGGAGCGACGCAGCAATGCCCGGACACGCACCTGCAATTCGGGCAGTTCAAAGGGCTTGACCAGGTAGTCATCCGCCCCATGATCAAAGCCCTTGACCTTGTCTTCCAAGACCCCAAGTGCGGTCAGCATTAAAACGGGAATTTCGCTAATCTCAGGGTTTTTTCGGATGCGCTGGCAGACACTGAATCCATCCAGGTCTGGCATCATAATATCCAGGATGACCAGTTGCGGCATCAGCTGCTGCACCAGTGCAATGCCTTTCAAGCCGTCATCTGCAGTAAAAACGGTATGCCCCAGCATTTCAAGGTTGACCTTAACCAGGGCCTGAATGGCGCTGTCATCATCAATCACCAGTATTTTTGCCATTGTTTTTTCCTTTTTAAGTGCCTGATGTTGTTTTAAACGGGTTTATTGGCTTTCTCAGCGGCGTGGGCGTTCTGCCAACGTAACAGAAACCGGCAAAACCTGGCCATTGCGGTTTACTAACAACTGAATGACATCCCCTGGCCGTTTGGATTCAATGTAATTTAAGAACCGATCGGCATCATCAACCGATTGTCCGTCATAGCGTGTAATAATATCTCCCCCGATCGGCACGCGTCTGTTCCCAATGGCAATGACTTTGCCAGCAGGCTTTAAGCCAGCCTGAGAAGCAGGCGTACCGGACTGAACCCGGGTAATCATGAGGCCTTTTTTAACTGGCAGCTGCAAGGCTTTGGCCAGTGTCGCGTTAATTTCCATCCCAATTTCAATGCCCAGATACGGGCGAATAACGCGGCCATATGCAATGAGATCTTCGGCGATGCGCTTTGCGGCATTGACCGGAACCGCAAAGCCAATGCCTGCACTGCTGCCAGAGGGACTAAAAATGGCTGTGTTCATCCCAATAAGCTGGCCAGAGCTGTTGAGTAATGCCCCACCCGAATTACCGGGATTAATGGCGGCATCAGTCTGAATAATGCCTTCCATCAGTCGCCCGTTTTGGGCTTTTAAGGTTCTGCCCAGACTGCTAATAACCCCGGTGGTCAGGGTGCTGTTTAATCCAAACGGGTTGCCAATGGCATAAACGGCCTGGCCAACTTTCAGGCTGTCCGAGTTGCCCAGCTCAATGGCGGGCAATTTAATCCCTTGTGGATCGATTTTAATGAGGGCAACGTCTTTGCTGATGTCACCGCCCATTTTTTTTGCAGGGTAAGTTTTGCCATCCAAAAGCATGACTTCCAGCCGGTCCGCATTGGCAACCACATGGGCATTGGTGAGAATGTAGCCGTCTTCGGTGAGAATGACTCCTGAGCCCATCCCTTCTTGGGGGATTACATTGTAAAAAAAATCAACCCCCATCACAGTACTGCTGATATTCACAACGGCAGGGCTGGCTTTTTCATAAATTGAAATATTGACTTTTTCGCTGGAAAGCAGGGTTTGGGGGCTGTTGGTCGCCAAAACCGCAGGAATCTGCTGAAAAGGCTTGTCTGCTGTAAAGGGCCATTGAAAAACACAACTCATCAGTGTGCTGAGTACACAAACCGCCAATGAAAAGCCAATGAGCTTGGCAATTTTTACAACACGTGGCGATCCTGTGAATACCGAGTGAAAGAAGTGGCCCATAGCGAAAATAATCCTTTGACGCTAGAATTGGAACGAAACACAGGGACAACCCTGAATTGATCCTGAATTGATGGGCCAATTTTAACCCATCCACACACCCTTGCCTAGAGCACCTGCTGTTTATGCCGCTGAATCCCATTTAGTTCAGAATTTTTAATGTCAAAATATCTTGCTTCAAAATCTCTTGTTTCAAAACTGGGTCAATACCAAAGCCTGGTGAAATTTGAGCATACCGTTTTTGCCCTCCCTTTTGCCCTGTCGGCGATGCTGCTAGCAGTCAATGAACAAGGCGGTAGCGGTCTGCAACAGTGGCCTTCGCTGCAAACTACGCTTGCTGTTTTACTGGCAATGGTTGGCGGACGAACCTATGCCATGGGCTTAAACCGCTTGATTGACGCTAAAATTGATGCTGAAAACCCCCGAACAGCCAGTCGTGAAATTCCTGCGGGACAGGTCAAGCAAACAGAGGCCTGGACCATTGTAGGGATCTCTCTGATTGTCTTCACTGGGGCAACCCTGTGCTTACCCCCCATTTGCCTAAAGCTTCTGCCCATTGCGTTGGTGATTTTAACAGGATATTCTTATGTGAAGCGATTTTCAATGTTGGCGCACTTGGTTCTTGGTCTGGCACTGGCTTCATCAGCCATAGGCGGGTGGGTGGCCCAGACGGGTGAACTTTCTGGGTTGTCTGTTTTGTTTGGCGCTGTTGTCCTTTGCTGGGTCAGTGGCTTTGATATTATCTACGCCTGCCAGGATTACTCATTTGATCAAGAAGCAGGCTTAAAAAGCATTCCGGTGGCATTGGGCCTGAAAGGCGCACTTCACGCAAGCCGGTTCTTGCATGTCCTTACGGTTGTTTTATTTTCAAGCTTTGTCTATTCCTACGATCAAACCAATTGGTGGTTGTGGATAGCCGTATTAATAACAGCTGGCATGCTAATCTATGAGCACCGGCTCATTCGAGGAAAAACGCAGGATACCCCTCTGTGCTTTGAAAACATCAATGCTGCTTTTTTTGAAATGAATGGCAAAATCAGTGTTGCCGTTTTTTGTTGTGTCGTTTTTTCTCGCTTGTTTTAAAAGGTAATTTTTTCTATTTTTCCCTGTTTTTCTGCCCTTGCTTTTTCTGAAGAGATGACGAAATGCCCTGATTCAGGCTATAATGAAAACAAGTAGTAATTTACTTCTGTTGCTGCTGCAAAGCAACCAGAGTCATTGTAAAAACTCACGCAAAAACGACATCCGAAATCTTTCTAGAGAATTATTAGAGACACCAAACGCAAATCAAGGGGCCACTGAAACAGTGTTTGCTGAAAAAATAACGCATTCAATTTTAACACCCGATGGCATTGAACGATTGCTCAAAGCCTTCACCCGTTTTTTTTCAGTCTTCGGCTTCATTATTCTGGTTTTTTCCGCCATTGTTTATGGCATCCGCGTCAATTATCAAGACAAAGTGAACCGCTTAATTCAGGATGGCAGGGCTTTAAATGCCAAAAACCAGATGCTGACCATTGATCTCACAGAAATTAAATCGTACAAAACCATTGAAGCCAATGCCGACAAGTTGGGAAACCTGCAAGCAGCCACTGACGTGATTCAAATCACAGTGCCCAAGAAATCAGGTCTCTTGCCAAAGACACAACCAAAATCGACCGACAAAAGCAAAGCGGAGGAATTCCCGCGATTTTATGGATACTAACCCCTATACGGCTTCTGTTCATCCTAAAAAAAGGGGCACTGATTTCAATGCAGCTGCCTCAATAAAAAATCATGACGTGCTGAATAAACAATTGATGCCCCAGCACGGCAGAAATACGGTTTTTTACACCCGCTTTAGAACCATTGCCTCCTTAATTGCCATTTTTGCTTCAGTAATTTTTGTGCGCTTGTTTTACATTCAAATTGTTGATGCAGATGCTTTAAAAGCAAAAGCACTGCAAACCAGAAATCAAACCTTAACCCTGTATAACCGGGGGAAAATTCTGGACCGAAACAACACTGTTCTGGCAGAAGACGTGGTCTTGTACGACTTGTATGCCCATCCCAATTATTTTAACGGGGTTTCAAAAACCAAAATTGCCAGGGCCCTGGCACCCATTTTAGACATTGAAGAAACCAAACTATTAACCACACTGGAAAAACCCTACACCACCATTGGCCTGAAAAAAAGCATTTCCAAGCAAACGGTCGAAAAAATTGTTGCGGCCCGCATCTCTGTTTTAGCCAAGCAGGCCAAAACAAACAAGCTGATTCTCGATAAAAATGGGCGGGCAAAAATGAGGGACATCCCCATACCGGGCTTGGACTTTCCCAAGAAAAACGCCCGGCGCTACCCCCATGGATCCCTTGCAGCCCACGTTCTGGGGTATGTCAACGACGGGGCCAATGTCAGTGCGGGGGTTGAGTGGTCTGCCGCTAAAACATTGAAAAAAAAACCAGCCGACTTAAATGCAGTTTATCTTGATGGCCGTGGCAATCTGGTGAACGTTGACGGCGTTAACCCCGAGACCATTGTGGCCATGCCAAAAGCCAAGGATGTCAAACTGACAATCGATGCGCGGTTGCAATACATAGCTGAACGAGAATTAACCAAAGGCGTTGAAAGGACCAAAGCCGAACAAGGGGCTGTTGTTATGCTTAACCCCAGAAACGGTGAAATTCTTGCCTTTGCTGTCACCCCAACCTACTCGCCGGAGCAGTTTTATGCCGTGACGCCAAAACAGCTCAAAAACTGGGCTGTCAGCGATGTTTATCCGCCAGGGTCAACGTTTAAGCTTTTAACGCTGGCCTCAGGTCTTGAAAACGGGGTCATTGACAAGGACTCTCAAATTCATGATACCGGCCAGATGCAATTGGGGGGCTGGTCCATTCAGAATTACGATTATGCAACCCGGGGAGCGCCTGGTAATATTGGTCTGGTCGATTTACTGGTGCATTCCAGCAATGTGGCCAGTGCAAAAATTGCGTTGGAAGTGCCTCAAAAAAATCACTATCAGTTTTTAAAAAAACTGGGCATTTCTCAAAAAACGGGCATTGATCTGCCCGGTGAGTCAGCGGGCCTGTTAAAGCCACTGGCCGAATGGGACGAGTCAACCCATGGGTCTATCGGCTACGGGTACGGCACAGCGACCACACCAATCCAGATGGCAGCTGCGATTTCTGCCATTGCCAACAACGGGATCTGGATAACGCCTCATGTGATTGCGACAACCGCAACAGAGCACCGCCGGGTAATGTCAGTAAAGACCAGCCAAACCCTGCGAAGCTTGATGGCCCAAAGCATTGCACAACCGAAGCAGTCGACCGTTCGGGTGGAAGGGCTTTCGGTTGCCGGAAAAACAGGCACGTCCAGAAAACCCAAAGCCAACGGCAAAGGCTACACCAAGGATATTTTCACCTCGTTTGTGGGCTTTTATCCGGCGGAGAATCCGCAGCTGTTGATGATGGTGGTGGTTGACAGCCCCAAAACCCCGGGTTCCTGGGGAAGCACTGTTGCAGGTCCCATCTTTAAAGCCATTGCCACAGAAACACGGGCTGACTTGACCTTGTAAGCACAGTTGCCAATTCACGCATTGTCTTTTTAGCCTATGTTCGATTAAATGGAATCATCCATATTATCAAGAGAAAAAATTAAGGCATCGCAGCCAAACCGCAATAAAATCCGATAAAAAAATTTACCCCAATTGACAGTTCTTGCATTGGGCTTTGTTTCATAAAAAATGCGATTCTGTCCTTGATTTTGTTCTAAAGAGAGGCCGTTCCAATGCCGATGCACCCCATTACCTTGACCCAGCTTTTTAAACTGCCGGATGCCTTATCCAAAGCACTGGTTTCTTCTGTTAAAGTTTTACAACATAATGATGAAACTGCAAACAAAACCGTTTCACGGGTGACCAGTGACTCTCGGGATGTTAAACCGGGTGCCGTCTTTGTGGCTTTGTCCGGCAGTAAACGGGATGGCCATCAGTTTGTTGAGCAAGCAGTGAAACAAGGGGCCATTGCCGTTGTGGTTTCATCAGAAAAAGAAAATTATGTTAGGCCAGTGGCTCAAAGCAACCCGGATATTTCCTTCTATAGCAGTGAAAACTGCTATCAGATGCTGGCAGCACTCAGCAGTAATTTTTACGGCAATCCTGGGCAGCAAATGCGGATGATTGGCGTAACGGGAACCAATGGGAAGACAACGGTCACCCACATGATTGAGCAACTGTTAATCAATCAGAATGAACGGGTGGGACTTATTGGCACGCTGGGGCACAAATCTTCTGCACAGCCTGCTGACTCTGGCGGTGATGGGTATCAGGCAACCAACCTGACAACACCGATGGCCCCTGCGTTGCAATCCATTTTGTATCAAATGAAAAATGAAACAAACAACGCCTTTGTCGTGATGGAGGTCAGCTCGCACGCCCTCGAGCAGCAGCGGGTCTTTGGCTGCGATTTTGAAGTTGCCGTTTTAACCAACCTGACCCAAGATCACCTGGATTACCACAAAACCATGGCAAACTATTGTGAAGCCAAAGCGTTGCTGTTTAAACAGCTCAGCAATAATACTGAACGTCCGCGAACAGCTGTTTTAAACCTGGACACCGATTATGCCCAAAGTTTTATTGAGGCCTGTCCGTCCTGGGTTAACAAGGTGACCTATTCCATTTTTAATGCCAGCGCTGATATTTCGATTCAAGCCCCCAATTACACCATTGCAGGATCAACCTTTACCCTGGTAACTCCCAAAGGAAGCAAAGCCGTTTCACTTAAGCTGGGCGGACAGTTCAGTGTGTATAATGCCCTGGCTGCTGTTGCTGCTGGCATGGCGCTCGGGTTTTCGCTGGATGCCTGTGTGGATGCCATTGAAAGCATTGCTGGCATTCGGGGGCGTTTTGAACTGGTTGCTGAACAGCCTTATGTTCTGGTTGATTATGCCCATACACCAGATGGGCTCGAAAATGTCTTGCAGGCTGCCCGTCTGGTGACCCCAGACAATGGCCGTTTAATCGCAGTCTTTGGCTGTGGTGGGGACCGCGATGCAACCAAGCGTCCCAAAATGGCCCACATTGCCGAAAAGCTCGCGGATATCTTGATGATCACATCAGACAACCCCCGAACGGAAGACCCGCAGCAAATTATTACCGATGTCATTTCAGGCATTGAACGGTTTGACCCCAGTGCAATGGTTGTTGAAGTGGACCGCAAGCTTGCCATCCATCAGGCCATTGATATGGCGACAGAAAATGATATCATTGTAATTGCAGGCAAAGGGCACGAGGATTACCAGATTCTGTCAACAGAAACCATTCACTTTGACGACCGTGAGGTTGTGCAGTCTTATATTCAGCAAAGAAAAGCAACCCTGTCTATTTAAGAGAATCCTTTTCAAGCTATGCTTGGCTGTACCACATCGCAAAATAGTGCATTTTGAGTACAGCAAGTAAAGCCATTATTTATCTCGCCTCCCCCAGAAAACCACAAAGAAAACTATCCACAAAAAGAACTATAAAAAGTGCTATAAAGAGAAATACAAAGAGAGTTTTACAGAGAATCACAAAACGAAACGCACGGTCACCACACACATCAGCCAATAGAGAGCCAATAGAGCCAAACCCAAAAAAACCAGAAAAAAGAACATGACCCAAGCAAACCTGTTCCAAGAAGTAAATCCAAACACTGAGCCCATTTTACTGGACCTTCAGTGCCCCATTCACTTTGTTGGCATTGGCGGGGTTGGGATGAGCGGCCTGGCCAAGCTTTTAATTCAGGCCGGCTTTGCGGTTTCAGGTTCAGATCTCGGCCAAAACAGCTACACAGAAAAATTGGCTGAACTGGGGGTCACATTGTATAAAGGACACCAGGCAAACCAGGTGCCAGCGCAAGCAATGGTTATTGTGTCTTCATCCATCGACCCCAGTAATCCTGAAATTGCCTGTGCCATTGAAAAAAAATATCCCATTTATCACCGGTCACAGTTATTAAAAACCATTCTTCAAGGCCCGTTTTTTAACTTTTCATCGGTTATTGGCATTACAGGCACCCACGGAAAAACCAGCATTACTGGGATGACGGGTGTGGCTCTTAAAGCAGCCAGATTGTCGCCAAGCATTGTTGTGGGCGGTAAAATCCCGGAACTGAATACCAACGCCTGGCATCACACGGGCAACACGTTGGCCGTTGCCGAGCTGGATGAGAGTGACGGTAGTCTGTTGCAGTATCAGCCCACACTCAGCTTAATTGCCAACCTCGAGCTGGATCACGCTGATTTTTACACCACCGGCATGAGCAGCCTCGTGGATACATTTGTTACCTACCTGTCCAATTTAAAAGAAAACAGCACAGTTCTCTTTAATGTATGCTGCCCCAATACAAAGGCTCTTGTGCAGCATTGTCCCAATGCGGTCAAGCAGGTCTGGCTGGCTGAAGGAGACATCTTTAATGGCACTGAGCCAGTCACCACGTATTGGCTGAAAAACGTTCGGCACCAGGCGAAAGGATGCTACCAAGGCTACGTGTATCAAAATCAAAAACTTTTGGGTGAACTGACTATGGGGGTACCCGGCAAGCACAATTTAACCAATGGCCTCTGTGCCATTGCCTTGGGTATTGAGTCGGGGTCTGCTTTTGATGATCTGGCCCCTGCGGTTGCAGCATTTGGCGGCATGGGACGGCGGTTTGAGCGTGTAGGCTCCTTGAATAATGCGGTTTTAATTGATGATTACGCCCATCACCCAACCGAGGTTGCTGCAACCCTTCAAGCAGCCAGCCAGCTGGCAAAAGAAACCCATGGCAAAGTGATTGCTGTTTTTCAGCCCCACCGGTATACGCGCCTGCAGGCCCTGTGGCAAGAATTTTTAAACTGCTTTGCCGCAGCCGATCATATCCTCATTACCGATGTTTATGCCGCCAGTGAAGCGCCAGTCCCAGGTGTTGATTCCGTTGCTTTTGTCTCTGCCCTTGCAGAACATCATACCAAGACAAAACAGCAAGCCAAGGTTTTGTATTGCCCGGATGCCAACGGGTTTGAAGCTGTCCTTGCCCACATTCAAAGCATTACAAAACCCGGTGATATTGTCATTTCAATGGGTGCGGGCAATATTACAACCCTGTTTCGCAAGGCTTTTGCCCGGCATCAGCCTCAAAGTGCTGTCTGACTGTGCTATAACCACCAGTGCTAAATCAACGCAAAAACAAGCTAAAACAAAAGGTACCCTATGAGTAACACAGCTGTTTGTGCACCACAACAAGTGATGGGGGCCCAGTTTTCAACCTATCGCATTGGTGGGCCACTGGATGAAGCCTACCTGCCCGAAACTGA
Source organism: Cyanobacteria bacterium P01_H01_bin.74 (assembly GCA_038745945.1). Classification (GTDB taxonomy): domain Bacteria; phylum Cyanobacteriota; class Vampirovibrionia; order Vampirovibrionales; family Vampirovibrionaceae; genus JBCDLA01. The sequence continues at coordinate 24,837 of JBCDLA010000022.1, forward strand.
ACCTCAGCTGCTTCACTTGCTTGACAACAAATCAACCCACGATGCCCCGCTGACCATTATTGGCTGGGGGGGCAATGTCATTATCGCCTCTGCGGGTATTCGCGGCAAATCGGTGATTACGCGCAAACTCTCCTGGATTAATGCAGCCAGTGAAATGCCAGATGCTTTCTGGTGTGGGGCTGGTGCGCACCTGGCCAAGGTTTCAAATGCCGCATTAAGCCGCAACTTGACGGGTGCTGAATACATGATTGGTATTCCAGGGACAGTGGGCGGGGCCATCCGAATGAATGCGGGTGCTTTGGGGCAAGACACTGGCAATGTGGTTCAGCGGGTTAAACTGTATAATTGGCAAACCCATTGCATTGAAGAATGGCTGCCAGATGATTTAGAATTTGCTTACCGAAGAAGTGCCATTTTGCCTGAAAAACACTTGATCCTTTCGGCGCTGCTGGCTTTTAAACCGGGAGACCCTGAGAAAATTTCTGAAACTATGAAAAAAAGTGTGCATTTCCGTAAAACCAATCACCCCAAAGAGCCCAGCGGGGGCAGTGTGTTTAAAAACCCGTCACCCAAAATGCCGGTTGGCCGCCTCATGGATGAATTGGGTGCCAAAGGCCACTGGAGAGATGGTGGCGTAATGGTCAGTCCGCTGCACGGCAACTTCATTATTAACACGGGAGAAGGAACATCAACGCAGTTGCTGCGGCTGATGTGGCGGATGAAAAAAGCCATTTATGAGGCCTATGGCTTAAATGTCAGCCCAGAAAACCTGCTGATTGGCGATATTGCCGAAGAAGAACTCTTGCTCTGGCACGCACTACAGAAACCACTGGAATCGGTGGCATCTTGAAACCTGAAATCTGAAATCAATGATATCCTGAAAAATCTTAAGGCCCACTCTACCCCAACTACTTTTTACAGCCTTGTTAAAAATTGAACTGCTGAAAGGCTAATTTTATGCCTGATCTAATCTCAAGTACTCGTTCTACAATCAACATTAGCCACAATACAAAAATTGCTGTGCTCTATGGCGGGCTGTCCTCAGAACGCTCGGTCTCCTTGCGGTCCGGGAAAAATTGTTACGAGGCCTTAAAACGCCTGGGATATTCTGAATCCGTTCTGATTGATGTTGATCACACGGTTTCAGAACAACTTCAACAGCATCAAATTGATTTGGCCTTTATTATGCTGCACGGCAAGTACGGCGAAGATGGCTGTATTCAAGGCTTACTTGCGACCATGGGCATACCCTATACCGGCTGTAGCCTGACTGCCAATGCCATTTGCATAGACAAAGCCCTCACAAAAAAACTGCTGACAACCGCTGATTTGCCCCTGATTCAATCCATGGAAATAACTGCAACCGATTGGCAGAACAAGGCAAAAGAATGGACCGGTAAAATCCAAGCCCATGTAGGGTATCCGGTGATGGTGAAGCCGCTTTGTGAAGGCTCAAGCGTGGGGATGAGCAAAGTGGATGCGCAAGAAAATCTTGAAGAGGCCCTCCTGAGTGCCTTTAAGTACTCAAATGAGGTGATGCTTGAGCGCTATGTTTCAGGGAAATCATTGACTGTGGGTGTTTTGGAAATAAGCGGGCAACTGAAAGCTACTCCTATTCTGGAGCTTCGTCCCAACTGTGCCACCTGGTATGACTATGAATCCAAATACACTGACGGCGGTACTACCTTTGTTTTGCCCGCAGAAATCTCTGAAGAAGCGACCCTTGCCATTCAAGAGGCAAGCATTTCGGCCTTTCAAACAGTGAATTGCACTGGGGTTGCCCGGGTTGATTTTGTCTACAATTCAACAGCCAATGGATTTTACATCTTAGAAATTAATACCATTCCGGGAATGACTGAAGTCAGCGATTTGCCCGCTCAAGCTAGCGCCATGGGCATTGAATACGATCAGCTGGTTGAAATCATATTATTTTCGGCGGCAAAGCCAAGGCATTAACCCGCTTAAATTGGGATCTTATTTTGAAAGCTACAGCACCGTAAAGTGAAAGGCCGATGTATCTGCAATGGCCTGAAGGGTTGCAACACTGCGAGATGCTGAAAAATAGGAATAATTGTTTTTCAGGTAAATTTCATAGTCTGCAGCAATGGGGTTGTTGGCAGATGCCCGTGAGAAAAAAGCGAATTTCTCAAGCGGAGATTGCTGGGCAGCATGGGTGTAACTTGAGCGATGAATTAACCGCATATCAAAAATAACCACGTCTCCAGCCTTACTGGGGATATCAATTCCTTTGGGGTGGTATTTAAATGCCTGATCAATAGCATGGAGTTTGCCCAATGACCACGGTTTTAACCAGCGGTTCAACTTTGATTTCTCAGCTTTCTTTTTTTTCTGCCGCAGCGCAATGTATGGATCAGGCTCCAGATGACTGCCAGGAACCACGTGCAGACCGCCACCGTAGACCGAATCGTTGTCTTGCAGATAAAGCCCAACGGTCACCATTTTATAGTCGGGATGCCGGGGGTAAGTTTCACCTGAAATCTCTTGGGTCGTCGTATCGGTATGCAGCCAGTTAAAATATTCCCAGTGTGCAGAACTGTCTGGCATCAGAATAAAATTTTGGCCAAGAATGGCTGTTAAAGCCTCCGTTAGCTGGGCATTGCAAAAGGTATCGTAGAATTCCGGGTAATGGACATAAACGTCATCAATAATGCCTTTGTAATTGGGACCATCGCGCTTAATGCCTGCAAGCGGTGTATCTGCCGAGGCATCCTGTTGAAATAGCTGCGCCAGTGCTTCTCGAATTTCTAGTGCGCGGCCACAAGATATTACACCTGGTACCACACAGTAGCCAGATCGGTTAAACTGATCTGTTGCTTTTAAATAATCGGGCTTTATAAAATTAAGATTAGGGACAGTGGCTTTGGAATTATTCTGGCCAGATAGGGGTTGATTACTGGGTTTTATCTCTTCAGGTTTTGTTTCTGGGGACTCGGTAATCATGATTTCTTCGCTGGTCTTTTATGTTCTGGCCTTTTTTTCCCGTACTTTTTATTTGAGGCACTTTTTTTCTTTTTAGAGGTCTGCCACTGATAGCTGCCACTGATAGAGAATGCTATTAACGGTATAATAATTCTTTTATTATTATCTGTATTTTATCACAGTAATCTTTTATCACAGTAATTCATGGAATTAAGGGCAACTGCCATTGAAGCAGGCTTACAAACTTTGACACAATCAAGCCTAAACATTGCCATCCGGGTGGATGCTTCCCAAGCCATTGGCACTGGTCATGTGATGCGTTGTTTAACACTGGCGCATGCATTGCAAGAAAAAAGTGCTGTCTGTGTGTTCTTTTGTCAACCGCTTGCGGGTCACCTGATTGAGTACATTCAGGCTGCTGGATTTACAGTGGTTGAAATGTCTGCCCCAGTTTCTAAACCAGTTTTTGAGCCAGTATCTGAGTCATTTTCTGAGTCGTCTGTCTTTGATTCATTCTTTAATTCATCTGGGCAAGATGCCCATAATTTTATTGAAGCTGCAAAACACCATTGTCAGAAAAACCAGGTGGATTCCTTTGACTGGTTGATTGTTGATCATTATAAGCTTGATGCCTCTTGGGAAAAAGCTGTTCAGGTGGGTTTAAAAAGCACCCCAATCCATATTCTGGCCATTGATGACTTGGCCAATCGCCCGCATGCGTGCACCATTTTGCTGGATCAAAACATTCATCAACCCCCTGATGTTTACAATGACCTTCTGACCAGTGGCTGCAAGCAATGCATTGGCCCGCAGTATGCTTTAATCCGCGATGAATTTATCAAGGCCCGCCCGCAGTATCCCCCACAAGATCCTGGCATTGTTCGGACAAAAGAAGGTCTTGAGTCAAATCAACCTTTCAAGATTCTGGTCTCTTTTGGGGGAAGCGACCCCAGCAATTGCACGCAAAAAGTTCTTGAGGCCTTAACCATTGCACTGGGTACCTCCCCCTTGAAATGCCATGTCACTGTCCTCATGGGACAACGGAACCCGCACCAAGAAAAACTTTTGGCAATGTTTAGCAACCAGTATACCCTACTGACCCACAGCAGCCAAATGGCAGACTTGCTCCAACAGTCGGATTGGGTCATTGGGGCAGGTGGCACCAGTACATGGGAGCGTTGTTGTATGGGGGCTGCCGCAGCCATTATTTCCATTGCTGACAACCAGATTGACCTGGCGACACAAGTACATCGCGCAGGTGCAGCAGTCTATTGGGGGAAATCGGAAACCCTCAGTAAAGAAGCGGTTGCTGATCAAATAACCGCGCTTCTCAACGATGTAACAACCCTGAATGCGATTGCAAAAAAAGCCCACAGCACTGTTGATGGTCAGGGAAAATACCGGGTCATTGAAGCAATGCTGGGTATTTAATTGCGAAGTCTTTGACGATAACAGTTTGTTGAATGATCACTATCAAAAAAAACTGCAACAAAAAAGCACCCAGTGAACTGATTGCGTAAACCGGGTGCTTTTTTAATTTTTATTAAAGTTCTGTTATTTAAAATGTGTAGCTGGTACGAAGCCCAATGACAGTGGTTAAGCCATTTTGACGCACACCCAGGCCACTGGAGATAAACTGAACACTGGGCACAACAGAAATGGCATCGTTAACAGCCCACTTGTAGTAAGCTTCCACAGTGTGCTCCCAAGCATCTCTGTACCGTGTACCCCGGGGGAAGTTGTCTCCAATGCGGTCTTCTTGAAGCTCAATCATTGAATACCCAACACCCAGGTTATCATTTTCACGAACACCAAACAGGCTCATTGGGATATTTAACACACCACTTAGTGACTGGCGGGCACTCACGGCAACAGTGGTAAGGGTATTTGATCCGTTAGCAACAGTCGCTACGCTAGAACCCAAATTCTGATTGGATGTGTTGTAGATATATCCCCAGTTTCCGTTGTTGCTAAGGAGGTAGTTGAATGTGGTACCCAATCCTTTATACCAGTCTTGGCTCCAGCCAGTATAGAAAGCGTTGGTGCCTTCATTGTTACCAAAAGTACTTGTGCCACCAGAACGGTTAACGGCAGCCAGTGCTGCAGTGCTCACAGTGTTACCAGCATCCCAGATGTGGTAGCCACCAGCATACACGTTACCGGGACGATCAAAGAGTTTGTAATTTAAACGGCCTTCATAAGTCAGGTTGAAGCCATCCATCACATCACCGATGGTTGCAGAACCAACCCCTGTGGTTAAGTCAGCTGTTAACTCATCAGAGCCGAGCTTTTGATGCCACTGATAGGCAATCATTGGCATATTCTGATTCACTGCAACACCTGGGGTGTTAACAAATGCTGTATTCTGGAACTGATCCAGTTCGTTGCCACGGTACGGGCTTTTGTCGTACAGGTAACGCCAAGGCATGGAACCAAAGTAAAGATCACCGGTTGCCGCCCAATCAGCGTCTTCACCGCCGTTGCCCACAAACCAGTCGGTTAACAAGGGCACGCCGGATTTAACGTGCTGATGGTAATGCAGATCTTCAACGTAAAGATTGGCCCGGTTGTTTGACCCACCAGAAATTAAATCAACATTGTTGCTGCTCAAGAAACCTTCGTTGGAATTGGAGGAGTCAGAAGCAATTCTGGAATACCCGTTGAACGGGCTAACAGGACCTGAACCCCCTGAACTTTGTCCACTGGGAGCAATACGACCAAAAGCGGCAATTAAGCGGGTATGAACTTCACCGGCACCAAATTTGGAATCTTCACTGTCTTCTTTAACCGGAACATCCATTGTTAAGCGCAAGCGGCCAACCGCTGAAATACCGTCAGTGATACCACTATCTGAACTATCGTCGGCACTAAATTCGTTTCTTGGACCTCTACTGTTAATGTCTGCAAAGCCACCCAAACTAACATCCCCGTGCAACTGGGTTTTTTCCAACAAGCTCAGGCGGGTGTCTTGCTCTTCATTTTTCGCTTCAATGGCTGCTGCTCTTGCTTCTAACGCAGTGGTTCTGGCTTGCAGTGCAGCCAACTCGTTTTTAAATTCGTCTTGAAGGCGGGCAATGGTTTCCAAGTCAGAGCGATCTGCTTTTTCAGCGCCAAGTCTTGCCAAGTCACGGCCAACCGATTTGATGAGAGCATTTAATGCAGAAGCCAATTCCCAACGGGTTGCTGTTCTATTCCCTCTGAATGTGTGGTCAGGATAGCCTTCGATGACATCGTACTTTTCAACGAGATCACGCAATGAATCATAAGCCCAATGGCTTTCGGAAACATCGCTTAACTCATCGACACTGGTAATTGCATGCGCACTGGGTGCACTGGCAATCAGTGTTGCAGCCCCTGATAAAAAGATGCTTGCAGCAAGCAAGATCGGTGTGACCCGGGACAGTTTTGCTGAAATTTTACTAACCTTTGAGTTCATTTGACTCAACTCCTCTGCATTTAATTAAACCAATAGATCGCTATGTTTTTATTATTAATTACTTTAAATTCTTGTGCCTGTCTTTAACGCTTATTTGTTGATACTGACTCTTTATTTTCTTTTAAATTACAAATAACAGCCAGACCTATCAAAAATCTTCAACATAAAGCTCATGGGAAACACAACTGCCTCTATTAAAGATTACGTTAAAA
>JBCDLA010000023.1:0-31358 GCA_038745945.1 Cyanobacteria bacterium P01_H01_bin.74
CTAACCAACTGAGCTACCGCCCCTTAAGTTATTTGAAAATCACTTATAGCATACAGGAAATACCTGAACAAGCAAAGTATTAAATTCTGGCTGATTTTTTTTCAATTTTAAACAGTTTTTCATCTCAGTTTTTCTATAAATGAACGAAATAATAAATGAAGCCAGTGTTGTTGATTTGATCGAATTACAAATGGGTTAGACGTTATAACTTACAAAGGCACCATAAATAATAAAGTAAACCCGTTGTTTCAAATTTAATAGGCTTTTTCTCGCTTTTTGACTGAGAGGAGTAAATACCTATTGCAACCATGCGATTATAACCTGTGGTTTAGGAGATTTAACCCATGCTAAAAATATTTACAATTGAGTCAAAGCCTTCACCAGAGTTGATGGGTTTACAGACCAATCTTGAGTCATTGGGTTATCAACTCACGCATTACCGCAGCCCAGAACTTATTTTTGACGATCTTAAAAAATCACAACCCGATTTAATTTTGATGGATACAGCATTGCCTGCACAACAGAGCTTTACTACATGTAAAGCCATAAAAAGTAATCCGGATACGCAATGCATTCCGGTTATTTTTGTCAGTAAAAATAAAGACAATGTTGCTGTTGACCCGAAAAACAGCTTTGAAAATGGGGCCAGTGATTATATTTCGATAGATCTTGATTACAACGAAATTGTTGCCCGTTTTGAATCAGTTGTTCGGCAAAAGAGACTAACATACCAGGCATACAAGTTAGCTGAACAGCTAAATCAAATGAATGCTGAACTGTATGAACGCAACCTGAAAGTTGAAAAAGAGTTGTATGTAACCCGTCAACTTCAGCAAAGCATGCTCCCTTCTTTTTTAAAAGAGGAAGACAAGCAGACTCAATTTAGCAAATGCCATTATAAGACTAACTCACTGGTAATTTCAGGCGTGTATTTGCCCTGTGATGCCCTGGGTGGTGATATCTATGATGTTATTGAATTCCATGACAAAACCATTGGGATAACAATTGCAGACGTTTCCGGTCATGGGGTTCCAGCAGGGTTTATTACTGCAATGTTTAAATCATCTTTTTACCGGGTAACACACAACTACAAAAAGCCGGGTGATATTTTATTTCATATAAACAATGAGTTGGTTGATATGGTCAAAACTGGAGAATATGTGACAGCAGCTTATTGTTTACTGGAAAAGGAATCTGAAAGTATTGATCATTATAAAATGACATTTTCGGGAGCAGGTCATCCCTATCCTATTTTATACCGTTCTGATGAAAAACGTATTGAACGCTTGGATAAAAATGGAACACCTTTAGTTTGGGTACCCGATTTTGAATACCCAATGGGAGAAGTAACATTAAAACCAGGGGATAAATTATTTTTATTTACAGATGGTGTGAGTGAAATGCGAAATAAAGCGGGCGAAATGTTTGGGGAGAATGCTTTGGAAGAAATTTTTTTACAGCTCATAAAAAACCAATGCCCTAAAATTTTAGACAATCTGATGACTCATTTATCGGATTTTGCTGAAGGCAGGGATCTTGATGATGATTTAAGCATTGTTTTAATTGAAGTTTCATAAGACTAAGTTTTTAGATTCTCTTAGGCTATGTTGTCTTAACTTTAAAAAATAGATAGCTTCGCCAAAAAATAAGTAGCCCAAATATGGGGTTTCAGAAAAAATGATTGCTAAATGACTATTGCTGAAGTTGGGATTGACGATGCAAAACTTTACCAATTTGTTCTTATCGATAAAATATCCAAGTTTGCATACATTGAGCTCTGTTTCCAGAAAATCGTTATAGTTACTAAGGATTTACCCCTGTATGTCATTGAAGTTGTGCCTTACAAAATCCAAACCTTAATTTGCTTCAATGATAGCCAGTTAACCCAGTAGGCAGTGTTAAGAAATATGCTTTAAAGAATCGGATTGACCTTATTTGTATTGCAAATTGAATTTATCTTCGCTTAAGCAGGATCAATGCGCCTTGGGCTAAGGGCAAAGCTAGAAAGAGTCAATTAATTGAAAGCCTTTATTTTGAATCTAGCCCTTGTTGTTCTTAAAATTCTTATTTAAGATTGTAGTAAAAACAGCCGAAAACACGAACTATAAACATAATTTTGTGCTTTTGCAGCATAGATTAAAGGATGTAAAAACACTTCTAAATATAGAGTTTGGCAATAAAACTTTCTAAACGTGTTGACAAAATCGAATACATATTCCAATTTTATTTGTTTAAAGCCCTAATTTTAGGATTAAACCAGTGTTGGTTAGAGTTTTACCTGAAGAATATGCTGTTCAAGGACATTTTTCAGTCGATGTCTTTGATGGCGCTGGAATTTGCCAGTTTGAAAAAGGGCAACCTTTACCTGATTGTTACGATTCAGAGGCATTCAATCGATACCCCCTTTACAGGCGTTCTACAGATTTTTCAGCAATGGATTGTATTTATCATGAAGGCCGTGCATTTATTTTTGAAACCTCGCAAGGTTGCAACCAACCCAAGAGCACTGATGCTGACCCTGTGTTAAAAACACAAACAGTCAAAGAAATAAATGCCGCACTCATTGAATTTTTCAGCGCATTGGATCAAGGCAAGTCACCTGACTTTGCATTGTGCACGGTCGCCAGAAATCAACTGATTGCGGCAGTAAGCCAGCATGTTTCTCATTTGAAATTTACCAGCCAGTTGCGGGTTCGTGATGAAGTAACGTATTCACATGTATTGGATGTTACTGCGTTAAGCACTGTTTTGGCTATAAAACTGGGTTTTGATGATACTGCCGTAGCTGATGTTGCACTGGCTGCCATGGTTCACGATTTGGGTAAACTGATGATTCCCTACAGCATTATGTTTAAGTCTGGCAAACTCACAGAAAAAGAATTTCAGATTATGCAACTGCACCCCCAGTTTGGGTACGATATAATTACAAAACAGCTCAGATTGGCGGATGCAATAGCACGTCCAGCGCTTGAACATCAGGAAATGTATGGCGGGAGTGGTTATCCTCAGGGGTTAAGTGGTGATGAGATACACCCGTATTCTCATATTGTAAAAATTGCAGACGTCTACGATGCCTTGACCTCTAAACGCCCTTATAAAAGACCGTTGTCACATGAAATAGCCACCAAGATTATGCGTGATGAGGGCAGCCAAAGCTTTCATCCAGACTATCTTGATGCATTTTTAGCCCTAGAAAAAAAGCCAGAAAGCAATGGCGATTTACAAGACGTAAAATCAGGCAAAATGGCTGAACGTATTTAGCAACCTCTTTGAGCTGTGTAACTCAACAAGTGCAATAATACCTGTTTTTCTTGACTTTCTGCAGCAAACTCAATGGAACACTCTGCTTGGTGGATATACTGCTCAGCCAAAGCCTGGGTTTTTAACACAGATTGACTTTCAACAATCAGGGTTTGAATTTGCTTAATACAGTCTTCATCATCAGGTGTTTTAAACAATTGAGCAATGTTTTCTCTAAGCAACTTTTTTTGCGAATCACTCAGGTTTTCTGACTCAAGTGCCAATAAAACAGGCGCAGTGAGTAACCCATTTCTTAAATCTTCCAAGACAGGCTTACCTATCAACTCCTCGGTAGCAGTATAGTCAAGCAGATCATCTGAAATTTGAAAAGCCAGACCAAAATAATGCCCAAAGCGCTTTAACCGCTGAATTTTAGTTTCTGGCATCCCTTGTATAACCCCGGACGATTCACAGCCTGCTGCAAACAAACTGGCTGTTTTGCAAACAGATTTCCGGTAATAACTCTCCCAAGAGGTTTCTATATTATAACTGGTATGCAGTTGCTCCACTTCACCATCGCAAAGATCGGCCAGGACGTGAGCAAAAATAGAAACAAGGCGTGTATTGTTTAGTTTAGCCAATTTAATACTGGCTTGTGCCAATAAAAAATCACCACTGAGAATGGAAATTTTACTGCCCCATTTGCTGCTAACGGTCTCTTTACCACGCCGCAAGGAGGCTTGATCCAGAACATCATCGTGTAGCAGGGTTGCAACATGAATCATTTCAGCAACGGCTGCTGTTTCTACCAGCATGGTTTCTTGAAGGGCGGTTTGAGGTTTTAAGACCTGTCCGCAAAGCAAAGTTAAAACCGGCCTTAAATATTTACCACCACTTTCAATGGAATAAGAGATGCTTTCAGAAAGCAGTAACGAGTCTGGAGGAACAATACTTGCAATACTCTCTTTAACTTGCTGCAATGGCTTTTTTACAAGCTGAATGGCTGTTTGGATAGACGGTTGAATCGGGGTGGCGTGCAATCCGTGTTGTCCTTCCTTCCTCAAGGTATGAAAATAATTATGTTATAGCTTAACACAATCATCTCTATCCAGCATTGCAATCTATCGAGAGCTGTTTTTACGAGTAAGTTTGAAAAGACTCAATTTTTAATCTGTTCTCTTTATAGAGATAAAATTCAATAGGTGCAAATTTTAAAAACAAAAAATACAGATTTGATTTTTTGGAAGCAATTACTTATCTTCCGATGAATCTGATTCCAGCCTTTTTCTTGGGTAGAAACGTTTTTCTTGTGGTTGGTGTCTGCTTTTTGATTTTTTAGGCAGAAGCGGTCTTTTTGGCTGTGTTGCTATATAAAATTGTCCCAGTTCAGATAAAACACTACGCTGCCGGTCCAATTCTGCTGGATTTTCTGGTAAGGGTGGTGGTATAAAATCAATCTTTTTAACAGGGGCTTTTTCGGGCTTCCCCAAAACAACCGAAACCACATCGTCAATGTCAAAAGGTATGGGTATTTCGTGCTTTAACCCAAGGGTGTAATAATCAAAGCCTGGTGGCAACTCATACAAAGTGTTCATGGTTTCAATGTCTCTGGGGGACAGATCAGTAATGCCGTATTGGTGTGGCACATACATAATGTCATCTTCAGCGTCGCTATGACCAATAAGCCCCAGTGCATGGCCAATTTCATGAAGGATTGTATGCCGAACTTCATCAAAGTCATTGTATTGTGCATGGATTAAGCCATCAGAGATGCCAATCTTAATTTCTGCAGAATAAAGCAAACTGTTCTGATTAATCATGTATTCACAATGCCCCAGTGATTTCCTGTCGATACGACGCCAGCTGATATCAATTTGTGACATATTGATATTGGCAACATATTGAAAGCTGATTTTCCCGTTGGTTACTTTATGCCAGGTTTCTAAGGCATCATAAACCATCTGGTTGTAAGCATAAGATTCTTGCTGTTTTTTCTTTTCATACCACTGAAACGGTGCAACATAGACCTTTAAAGGCATCGCCCCATTAGGCCACCGAACAGTTAATCCGTCTTTTAGGCTGTCGTTCAAATACGTTCTATACAAGCCGATTTTCTATCTCTGCTTTTAAAATAATTACCTGAGGATGCCTTTAAAAATGGGTATTGGAAAAAGAAAGCTGCATACCCTTGATATAACATTGTTTAAAAAACACAAACAACGTATATATTGTACCCCAATTCACACCCAGTAAGCTTTCAGTATCACTATTCAGCCGTATTTTTTTCTGATGTCTCATCAGAGGCAGTTAGACTTTTTTCAATCATGTAAGCAACAGAAGGGATAACTTGAGACTGCAGGTCAGTTGGTGTTTCTGTTAGAAGTTTTGAGGCTGCATTTAAAGTTTCACTGAGATCAAACCAGAGTCTGTCATCACAGTGATCCTTGTGCCAATTTTCATTGGACTGTATTGCTTTTGTTTTTTGTACAAGCTCGGTTTTTCGGCGCGTTGTACTTTCAATTTCATGCTCAACGATAATCTTAATAATGTTTAGAGCAACTTGTGCCTGATAATAATTGTGGGCATTTTTTAACTGTTTGACCGCTTTTTTTAAAGCTGGATCAAACATCAAACTTGATGGTAGCGGCTTACTTGAATAGGCCGTTGAGGGATGATGTTCATGGTCATCTGATAAATTACTGTTGTTGTTATAGTTTTGCATTGATTAGAAAACACCTAATAACATTGACCCACAGATACCCGTTTTTTACAGAAAAAGGGTTCCCTTTTTCTGTAAAAAGAATAAAGCAATTATATCGGTATTCAGGTTGACAAGCACCCTCCATTCAACCCATAATACTGACAAATTTGGCATAGTAGCTCAGTTGGCTAGAGCACGTGGTTCATACCCGCGGGGTCGCTGGTTCGAATCCAGCCTATGCCATTCTTAAAATTAAGGCAATAATAGTTTTATTAAGCAAAAATGGAAATTATATTCCATGACACAATCCCATTTATCCAGCGAAAATCTTCAAAATCGACCTGTAGTTTTAATATTTTTGAAAGGTCTAGCAAGTCCGGTTGTTCTCTACACTGATGACTGTCAAAAACTTCAAACTGAAATAAAGTTGGTTATTCAGTCTGCTAATTCTAATTCACCACAACTAGTTGAAAAAATGGGGAATGGTCCTCTAAGACATGTTGCATTTCTTGATACTGCTGTCCTAGGTGTAGCCATACAATACCCCATGGATCAAGCCTTTAATAAAACAGCATAACTTTAAAAAGCTTAGTATTAAATGAGCGTTTTTTACTAATAGCACTTTATGGTTGTACGTTTTCTGATCCAAAATTAATCACCCTTAGGGATTAAGAAATACCAATAACCAATTAAGGTAATAACTATATAAGTATGTAAGTTTGATGCCTCAAAAAAGTACCTCTCCTTCATACTTTGGGTCTAAATGTTTTACAGATTGTAAAACTGGCAAATGCTTTAAGACAATAACCGTACAAATCAAGGCATCCAGCGCATCGCCTTTACAATCGCTTAAAATGCATGCTGTCTGTTGGGGTGTCAGATGAATATTGGGATGCCGTTTTAAAAGTCGTTTTAAGATAATTTCACGAGTTTCTTTGTGGGCAGGCAGAGGGCCTTTATAAGGGGACTCTTTGTAATTATTTTGGTGCTTTAGAAAACTGGCTGGACAGACTTCCGCGATTACGGACTTATTTCCTTCACACAACTGATACACTTGCCATTGATGCTCATTAACCAAAGGGTGCAACACAGCAGAAACAGCGTAGTAAGTTTGCTTGTAATGACGCAAGTTGTATGGACTAAACGGGGTTTTTGCCAGAATATCGGTTTGCCGTTTCAATTCCTTGCCGTGGCTTTTTCCTTTGCAAAACTTTTGAAAACTTTCAGGTGAAGAAAACTCCTGCGGAAATGCCTTGAGCCAGGCATGCCAGGACTGGTAGGGTTGCATTAATGGTGCAGGCAGACTCAAAGAAGCATCAATCCCAACATAACGCGCTGAACTGTGCGCCAGTTGATTAACCAGAAAAGAATAAGCCTGTTTTTTGTCTGTTTTGCCCATCAAGGTTTTTAACGCGGTCAATTGACTAACAACCCAGTCGCTTGTCTGAAACGGTTCTTTGGGTTTTTTTGGCATCAAGCTGCAAAGCCAGATTTTTGAACCAGGTGACGCTGCGCCAGAAAAATCAATGCCCGTAATCATTGTAATAAAGACCTTCAGGGGATTCTTTTGACAAAAAAAAGAGAGGGTTTATTATTTCTTTGCTTCTTATTCTTAGCCTCTTGCGGGCTTGGTTTTTTTGGATTTAGTTCTGAGACTAAGCGCACAGTCTTTTTGCTCAATTTAGCACTGCATCAAACCAATAAAAAGTGGATGACCTGCTATCTACTGATGGCAGGGTTTGACAGGGACGCTTTTTTCTTTCACAGTACATTGTTTTTCATCATCTTTTTCAGAAATAGCCAGCTTTTTAACACGTTGATTTAAATAATACCCAGTCGGGCTGGTATCTGAAAGCCCCTGTAACACTGAAATAGATCCGCTTGCCACCACATGACCGCCGCTATTACCGCCTTCGGGGCCGAGCTCAATGCAGTAGTCAGATTGGGCAATAAAATCAATATTGTGCTCAATCACCACCACACTGTGGCCTGCGGCAATCAGATTTCTGAGCGCCTGAACCAGCCGCTCAATATCCGATAAGTGCAGGCCCGTGGTTGGCTCATCAAACAAAAACAAAATGGGCTCTTGGCGAATTTTGTTTGCTTTTTTGGGGTTCTCTGTTTTTGATTTTTTCGTTTTACTCCCCTGCTTGCTTTGCGGGGCCATTGGCAAATTGTTGGCCGGCAAATAACTAGCCAGCTTAAGCCGCTGTGTTTCCCCGCCAGAAAGCGTACTTGTGGATTGTCCCAGCCGAATGTAGCCCAACCCAATGGCCATTAGCGGATGCAGTTTTTGGATAATTTTAGGGGAGTCGGCAAAAAAGTCGATGGCCTGTTCAACGGTTAAGTCCAGAACCTTGTCAATTGGTTTTCCGTTGTACTCTATGGCAAGTACGCTTTCATTAAACCGCCGGCCAAAACATTGCGGGCATTCCATCGTCACATCGGCCATAAACTGCATATCAATGGTTAGGGTGCCCAAGCCTTCACAGGGCTCGCAACGCCCGCCAGTGGTATTAAATGAAAACGCACTAGCCGTAATCCCCATACTGACTGCTTTTCGGGTTGATGCAAATACTTTTCTGATCTCATCATAGGCTTTTGTATACGTAACCGCATTTGAGCGAACTGAACGCCCAAGCGGACTTTGATCCACCAATAGGATTTCTTTAAACTGATCAAGGCCAATAATCCCCCCATGAGGCATGGCATCCAATTCAAGTGAGCGCCCGTTTAAATGCTCGTGGTGGGCGAACAAGGTTTGTTTAACCAGGGTTGACTTCCCCGAGCCCGAAACACCGGTGACGCAAACCAACTGTTTCACTGGGAAACGGACAGAAATATTTTTTAAATTATTACCAATTGCTTCTCGAATTTCAAACCAATGATCAGTAGGGGCTTTACTCGTCAGTTTTGCCTGAACTTGCTTATTGACGCTGTCGGCTTCTGATAGGAAGCGTCCTTGGCTTTTAGTATCTTTAAACAAATACCGAGCCGTAACCGAGTAATCAATGGTTTTCAGGTCTGCCGGCCTGCCTTCAAAGACAATTCGTCCGCCATCTTGCCCACCTGATGGCCCCATATCAATAATGTAATCCGCTGCCAGCATTACGTCCGGGTCATGCTCCACAACCAAAACGGTATTTCCTTTTTTGCTCAGTTCTTTTAGCAGGGTAACCAAACGGTTGGTATCCCGGGCATGCAGTCCCACAGTGGGCTCATCCAGGACGTAGAGGGTTTCAGTTAATCCGCTGCCCAGGGCGCGGGCCAGATTGATGCGCTGGGCCTCGCCATTCGACAGTGTTCTGAATTGCCGTTGCAGGGTCAAATAACCCAGGCCCATTGATATCAGGTAAGAAACCCGGCCTGTCAGTTCTTCGAGCAAGGGGGTTGCAATGGCCTTTTTTTGCTCAGAAAGCGTTTCAGGCAAAGCCTTTAAAAATTCCAGCACATCAGTCAACGGTTTATTGCAGACCTCGAAAATAGTCAATCCATTTAATTGAACGGCCAACGCTGCGCTTTTTAACCGGGAGCCATCACACGTGGTACATGGGTAGTAGCCCCGATACCGGGACAACATCACCCGAATATGCACCTTGTACTTTTTTGTCTCCATCCAGTCAAAAAAACCACGAATGCCTTCATACCGCCCGCCGCCTTCAATCACAAAGCGCTTGTCTGACTCTTTCAGGTCCTGCCACGGGGTTGTGACCGAAATTTTTCGTGCCCGTGCTTCACTGATTAAATCATCCATCACATCGTTGTAGGCGGGGCGGGTAAACGGATGGACAGCCCCGTCTTTCAGGCTAAGCCCTTTATTGGGGATAATTTTATCCAGATCGATGCCAATGATACGCCCGTAACCCTCACAGGTTGAACATGCCCCAATGGGGCTGTTAAATGAAAACAACTGAGGGCTTAGCGGCTCAAAAACCGATTGACACTGGCGACAAGAAAATTGGGTTTGAAACCGAGAACGCGGATTTTCAGTGGCATTTTTCTCAGGGTCAGCTTTTGGTCCAGGCAGTTGGATAATATCCAAGAGCCCGTGGCTTAGCATCAGGGCATTGTTAATGGACTCAAACAGCCGCTTGTCTATTGGCTTGTTTTTTACAATGTAACGGTCAACCACAATGTCCAACTGTTCGGGCTGTTCCACTATATTGTCTTGAATGGCTTGCCAGTAGGGAGCCAATTCAGTAATGGTGTTGTCAACAAAAACCCTGAAAAATCCTTGTTTAATAAAATCATCAATATCTGAAGTCAGCAATTTATTTTTTTGAGAGGCAACAGGGGCCAGCAAAATAAGCTTAGAACCAACCGACAAGCCTTGAATTTGTTGTTCAATTTCTCGGGCATCATAAGCAGTCACCTGGGTGTTGCAAGTCGGACAAAAAAATTGGCCAACGTTGCCGTACAATAATCGTAGAAACTCATAAATATCAGTGGCTGTTCCGACGGTAGACCGGGCATTTTTGATTCCGTTTTTTTGCTGCAGCGCAATCGCAGGCAAAATATTGAGAATTTGATCCACATCGGGTTTTTCAATGCGGGCCAGAAATTGACGGGCATAGGCAGAAAACGATTCGAGGTAACGCCTTTGGCCTTCAGCAAAGAGGGTATCAAAAGCCAGCGAAGACTTTCCTGAACCAGAAGGACCGGTAACCACTGTAAAGGCTTGCTGTGGGATTTTACAGCTGACATTTTTAAGGTTATTAACCCGAGCAGATTGAATTTCAATGGCAGGGGATGACATTGTGTCGAGAAAAAGGACTTTCTAAATAGAGTAAGACCAAACCAGGATAACGCGGTTCAGTGAACTCTTCAACGCACTACTTTTACAAAATTTTCTGGAGTTTATCCAATACCTTGGAATAGCAGAAAGTTTCATGCTGAGGTCTGGCCTAAAATGTTATCTATGCTAGGCAGGATAGTTCATGCCTCAGTTTAAACCCTTTTCTGTTAATTGGCTAATGCCAAAAAGATGCTTAGAAATATCTCACCCTTGCTCTGTACGTTCTGTAACACCTGCATCAGGATGCAGTGCTTCATAAATTGCCTTGACCACTTTATCAGACATACCAGTAACTGCCCGGAGCTCGGCAATGCTGGCTGCCTGAATTTTTTTTACAGACCCAAACGCATCAAGCAAAGCCTGCTTGCGTTTTTGTCCAACACCGGCAATGTCATCCAATACCGAACGTGTTGATTGTTTGCCCCGCAGTTTGCGGTGATATGTGATGGCGAACCGGTGGGCTTCATCCCGGATCTGTTGGAGAATAAACAGGGCCATACTGTCTCGCGGCAGGAGGATGGGACGGCTGTTGCCCGGCAAAAAGACCTCTTCAAACTTTTTTGCAAGTGAAATAATGGGCTGGCTAACCAGTCCCAGCTGATCCAATGCTTTACAGGCGGCACTCAGTTGCCCCTTGCCGCCGTCAATCACAACCAGGCTGGGCTCTTCCCATCCCTCATCCTGATTAATGGCCCGGGTAAATCGCCGGGTCATCACCTCAGCCATGCTTTTAAAATCATCCGGCTTGCCTTCTGCCCAATGAATTTTAAATCGACGGTATGCTGCTTTATCAGGCACGCCTTGGGAAAAAACCACCATTGAGGCAACCGTCTGGCTGCCTTGAAAATGAGAAATATCGTAACATTCAATCCGCTCGGGAAATTCCTGAAGGTTTAAGACCTCCTGAAGCATCATGAGGCCTTCGGTGGGGTTGTTGCGGTAATTTTTAATGTCAGTACCTTCCGCCTGTTCAAGCACCTGCTGTGCATTTTTTTCGGCCAGCTGAACCATTTCTTTTTTCAGCCCTTTTTGCGGAAAACTAATTTTCACCCGTTGTCCCTTTTTTTGTGTCAGCCAGTCCTGAATCACCCCGGAATCGGTCAGCTCATATGAGACCAGAACCTCTGAAGGTAGATCACCGGGGTCTTTGGCCTCGTAATGTTCCATTAAAAATGCCGTGTACAAGTTTTCGATGGCTTCTGCGGCTTCGGTATCGGTGAGTAAAACCTGTTTGGGGGTACTGCTGGTCAACCGGCCGCGACGAATACTCAGCACCATAAACACACAGTACCGGGTGCCTGAAATTAAGGCGATGCTATCCTGATTCATGGTCTTGTCGGGGTAGAGCATTTTTTGGTGCTGCACAATGGCTTGTACCGCCCGGTGGCGGTCACGAATTTTTGCGGCCAGCTCAAAGGCCATTTTCTTACTGGCTTCCAGCATATCCCGTTCAAGCTGTTCCAGCAGATCTTCCGATTTGCCTTTGAGAAACCACTCAACCTGCTGGACAACTTTGTGATAATCCGCTTTTGAAACTAAGTTTTGACAAGGCCCTGAGCAGGCACCAATATAGTAATTCATGCACGGGCGACTCTGGAAAAGCGGCTTTTTACGCTGACGGAGCGGGAAATGCTTACGGACCACTTCCAAGGTTCGGTACATATTGGTGCTATTGACATACGGGCCAAAAAACTTGCCCCGTTTGCCGGGTGTTCGGGTAATAAAAACCCGCGGAAAATCCTCCTGGGTTAAGCCAATCCAGGGGAGCTTTTTATCGTCTTTGAGCAGCACATTATATTTGGGCTTGTGCTGCTTAATCAAGTTATATTCCAGAATTAAGGCTTCAACCTCAGAATCGGTGACAATGGTTTTAAAATCAATGACTTGCTCCATCAGCCGTTTGACTTTGGGCAATAACCGATGAACCGGTTGGAAATAGCTTTTTACTCGGTTTGAAAGATCTTTGGCCTTGCCAATGTATAAAATTCGACGGCCGGGGCCCAGCATCTGATAAATCCCGGGTTGCTTGGGCAGATGGCTTAAGGCGTTCTCAATAGCTTCTGTTCGTTTTAAATAAACCGGGTCTGATTTTGGCATTGTTGACAGGGCCATTTCTAAAAAACAAACGTCGATGCTGTGCAGCGGATACGGTATACTGGTTAAAATGCTCGCTTTATCTAGAAACGCCATCATAAAATTCTAAAGCGCTGATGAAAAAATTCGAGTTTATCCAGAAAGGCAAACAGCCAATGCGATCCATTGCATTTCACGCATCGTTCTTTCATTCTACCCCACAGGAGGCGAATTTACCGGCGTCATTATCATTATTATTCTGCCGTTTTAGCGGTTGGCTGCCTGTTTTTATACTTGTTGTTGCATTTTATGCTCTACCAGAACAGTCTTTCGCATCTGAATTCAATAAAACAGCTGGCAAAAGGATTCAGCCTGTTTATATTGCCCAGGTTGCCAATGACAAGAGCGCAGTCACACCTTTGCTTGAACCCATTGACAATGAAGCTGTCCGCAATATCTGGACAAACCAATCGGATGATGATGTGTCGTTTGAGTCATTAAACAGTAAAGACAGAACGCTTAAGCAAAACACTCTTCAGCCTGATGAACCCTCTGGCAATGCGTTTCAAAATGACTTTCAGGAAGATTCTCAACCAGAACATACAGCTAGCAGCCCACTTCAGCCATTGAGTGGGGTACAGGCTCGGACAAGCAGTCAAACCGTCAAATCAAATTTTGAAAGCACCCGGATTCTCCCTAGCAAGGCTCTGCAGAACAGTACCAAGCCAGGACAAACCGTTCTTACTGTACAGACGGGCACACAAAAAGTGCCCAACGGTACGGTGTTAACCATTGGGTTTAACACGCTTCTGGACTCAACGGTCAGCGAAAATGGTGACCCATTTAGTGTTTACCTGATCAATGACTTTACCAGTTCAACGCCTGAGGGCAAAGCCATTAAAATACTATTGCCCGCAGGCACAACCATCCGCGGCAGAATCAGTGATGTTGAGCGCCCGTCTTTTTTCAGTAAAGGCGGGTCATTGTTTTTAAGTTTTGATCACATTGTTTTGCCATCTGGGGAATTGCTGCCCGTGAAGTTAAATTTATCGACCAGCAATGGTATCGTGAATCAAGAAGGGGCTGTCTACAGCGACCCAGGCATTGGCTCAAAAGTAAAAGACGGGGTTAAATCCGGCCAGGAAACTTTTGGCTCGATTACTGACAAAGGCTACGCTGCCGGTAAATCCATTGCAGGGGGTTTGGGCAGTTTAGTGACAGTACCTGCGGCTGTTATTGGTGGGGCGTTTGCAGGCACAGCGGTAACAACAGGCAAAGCTGCAGTAGCCTTGGTCGGTAAGGGAGATAGTGCTGTTATTCACCCTGGTGATCAGATGCAGATTGATTTTGGTGGCGCCTTTGTACTACCCGCGCAGTAATTAATAAAATGGGTTTTGACGAGACTAATGGACTGAGAAAAGCTATTCTTAAGGCAAGACACATATGTTTACTGTTCAAAATTTTATTAGGCCAGAGACCATACTTTTACTGAGTTTTCTCTTCTCAGACTTGATGGCAATTCAAATCGCTGAAATCATTTGGATTAACCGCAATCCAGTCAATAAGTACCTGAGTACATTCAGAAAAATAATTGCAGAATGGTGTTAAGGTGAATTTCCTTTAAAAAGTTAAATTGATGGGGATGAATTTTTCTTTGGAGCAACCTGTTTTTAATTAATAGTCTTAATATCATACATGAGCCGGTTTAATCCACTTAAGCGCCTAAACTAACATTCTTCATGATCTTCATCACCGCTTCAATCATAATCATGCCAATGGGGCCAAAAATACACACAAAAATAGCCGGAAACAGAAACACATAGATGGGAATCACCATTTTAACCGGAATTTTATTGGCCTTCTCTTCAGCTTGTGCCAAACGTTTAACCCGCAAAGAATCGGATTGGACCCGCAACGTGTGGCCAACACTGGCCCCCATGTCATACGACTGGACAATGGCATTAATAATGGTATTAAAGTCATCCACCCCGGTGCGATCGGCCATCTCCAGCAACGCGTCTTTTCGGGGCAAACCCAGGCCAACATCTTTAATGTAGCGTAACAGTTCTTCGCGTAAGTATTGCGAGGTTCGAACCGATTTCATACTGGTAATTTTGCCGATAGCAACATCCAGCGACAACCCGGCTTCCACGCAGATCACCAGCAAATCCAGAAAATCGGCCAATGATTTTTGAATGCTTTGCTGGCGCTTTTGGGCCTGCTGAATCAGCCAGATCATCGGAAAGCCGTAGCCTGCGAGTCCAAAGAACCCGGCAATGATGATTCCCAAAACCCCGGAAACCTTGCCAAAAAGGGCTGTAAAACTGAAGATCATACCAAACAACACGGTGCTGGTCAGCAGTTGAATGCCCAAAAAGACTTTGAGATAATGGGGTTTCTGGAAACCTGCCTGAATGAGTTTGGTTTTCACCCATGATTTGCTGCTCAGGGGGATAATGGCTTGCGTGCGCTCAAAAATCATCTGTGCCAGCGGAAAGAGGACCCGGTGCTCGAAACTGCTTTCAAGCTGTTTTTCCCGGGTTGTTGCTTTTTTTGCGCTGGAGCGGCTTAACTGCTGCAGACGGTCCTCGACCTGGTTCTCGGTTTTATTGGACTGAAGGCCAAAAAACAGCAGTGCCAGACTGCCAATCCCCAGTAGGGGTAATATCCAGAGTTTTGAGTCAGTCATATTCATTTATAACATTACAAATTTCTTTTAAAGCTCGTCAAATACCAGGAATTACACATCAATTTGTACAATCTTATACAGAACGCCAACCCCGCACAGCATCCAGAAACCAGCCAGAATAGCCAGTACAATGCCAATGGGGTTGGTAAAAAACTTGCCCATGGCTTCAGGTAAAAACAAAAACATAATGCCGCACAACACAAACGGAATGCAGCAGACAATGCCAGCACTCAGTTTGCCTTGGGCTGAAATGGCACCCACTTTCTGAAAGAGTTTGTAGCGGTCACGGATGGTTTTGCTCAATGTGCCCAACAGTTCGGCCATGCTGCCGCCGGTTTCTTTCTGAATCAGAATGGCTGTGACAAAAAGATCCACATCCGGGCTGGGCATCCGGCGCGAGAGGTTGGCAAGTGCATCATCCAGATTGGCACCCAGATTCATTTCAGCAGACATTTTGCCGAATTCTGTCCCCCAGGGGTCATCATAATTGTCATTGACCATTTGAATGGCCCGGCTAAAGCCAAAACCAGTACGAAAGGCATTGACCATGCCGTCTAAAATGTCGGCAAATTGTGCTGCCGCTTTCTTCATGCGCAGCATACGCTTTAAAAAAACAAAGCCGTAAGGCAGACCAGTACTGCACAAGCCCATAAGAATGCCCAGTGGCAAGTTTTTCCCGGTGGCCAGCCACCCCAGAATGCCACCCAAAAAACTGCTTGCCGCAGAAATAAAGAGAAACTCGTTGGCAGTCAGTAAAATATTGGCCTGCTCCAGTGTGAGCTCGAGTTTGTCAATTGGGGTGGGTTCGTTTCCTTGTCCATCTTTGTCTTTTGTTTTTTTTCGTTTTTTTAAGAGATTCTCCCCATTGCCTTTGCTGCCAGTCAAGCTGGATTTTAGACTGGCATCAGTTTTTTTGCTTAGCAGTTCTTCAGCCCGTTCCTTGGCCTGAACCTTACGTTCAAACAGGGTTTTATAAAAGCCAATCACCATAAAGGCAATAGCCAGGGCAGGAATTAAACGAATCAGCAGGTCTTCATTCAGCATTATTAACCGGTTAAATCCTGGTTTTTAAAAGAAATAGGGCGTTTATAAATTAAATAATGTTTCATCAATTTCAATGCCTTCGGCTTGCAAGACATCCATAAACTTGGGACGAATGCCGGTGGGCTTAAACTCACCCCGAATTTTATGGTTTTCATCCAGGCCGTATTGCTCAAACGTAAAAATATCCTGCAGCAGCACAACATCGCCTTCCATTCCCACCACTTCGGTGATATTCATGACCCGGCGGCTGCCATCACTCAAGCGACTGGCCTGAATAATCACGTTAACTGCCGATGAAATTTGTTCACGAATTGCCTTCTGCGGCAGATCGTAACCCGCCATCATGACCATGGTCTCCATCCGGCGCACGGCATCCCGGGGGCTGTTGGCGTGAAGGGTTGTTAAAGACCCATCGTGACCCGTATTCATGGCTTGCAGCATATCCAGTGTTTCACCAGACCGGCACTCACCAACCACAATGCGTTCAGGGCGCATCCGCAATGAATTTTTCACCAGATCCCGCATTGTGATTTCTCCCTTGCCTTCCAGGTTGGCAGGCCGGGTTTCCATGCGGGCCACGTGGGTTTGTTGAAGCTGAAGTTCAGCGGTATCTTCAATGGTGACAATTCGTTCATCGCCCGGAATAAAACTGGAAAGCACATTAAGCAGTGTTGTCTTGCCTGAACCCGTGCCGCCGGAGATGACAATATTGAGCCGGGCCCTTACAAAAGCCTGCAACAGTTCAGCCGATTGCTCGGTCAACGACCCAAAGCGAATCAGATCGCTTACTTTTAGCGGGTCTTTAGAAAATTTCCGGATAGTAACCAGCGGGCCATCCAGAGCCAAGGGCGGAATCACACAGTTAAAACGCGACCCATCTTTTAGGCGGGCATCACAAAGGGGTTGGGTTTCATCAACCCGCCTGCCCACCGCCGAAACAATCCGGTCGACCACCTGCAAGAGGTGGGCATTGTCTTTAAACCGGACAGCCGATTCCGTCAGCTTGCCCTTGCGTTCAATGTATATCAGGTGCGGCCCCAGAATCATAATTTCACTGACCGCTTCATCCTTGAGCAATTGCTCAAGCGGCCCCAACCCCATGACTTCATTTAAAATGTCTTCGGCCAGGCGGTTCCGCTCGGTCAGAGTTAGCAGCGTGCCCTCTTCCATCAACAGGTGATGAATGGCGTCTTTGACCTGTTCCTTCAGGCCGCTTTCTTCTTTTTCTCCAATTTGCTTTAAGTCAATTTCTTCAATTAAACGCCGGTGAATTGTGGATTTCAGTTCACTGTGGGGATCCTCCGGCAGGGTTTCTTTGTCTTTTTGAGGCTTTGCACTGGCCGATGAGGCTGTTGTAAAACGTTGTGATGCAGGCGCTGATTGACCGGGATTGCTGCCTGCAATGCCTGTTTTACCAGCATTTGGCGCTGTAAGCGTGTGCGAGCTTTGGGATGTTTTGCCGCCAGTTTCTGGTAAGGGGGAGGGTGCGGGGGCTTCACCCTCTTTTTTTCCAAATCCCCAGCGGTTTTGCTTTGAAAACGACATGCTTGGTTCTTCTGGTTATCGGTTTAATGCAGGCTTAATATAGGTTAGTTCAGGTTTAAGGCGTGGATTACTTGAATACAAAAGGCAACAGCCTCGACAGCGGATTTTTCTGCCTCAAGGCAGGCTGGTTTTCTTCTTGCGGGAGATGCCGTTCCGCCAGATCCCGGGCCAGTTTAACGAACTGTTTACCCAAATCACTTTTGGGCTGAATTTCTGTTAAGAGCTTACCCAGGCTGTTTGCTTCAACCGCCAGATCCCAGTCATTGGGCAAATGCATGTACACATCGTAGGCAAAGGTGTCTTCAAGTGCTTTGTTGCTGATATTGTAGCCGGACTTTAAATCGCTTCGGTTCATCAGCAATTTAATTTTCTGGGTATCCAGGTACTTTTCGGCCAGATCCATATACTGCCGGGTATGGTACAAACTGGGCAAGTCAGGGCGGGCAATTAACAACAGGGTGTCAGCCCGCTCCACCAGATACTGGTGATAGGGATCAAGCACATGGGTTGGCAAATCAATCACCAGATACGTGTGCTCTCTTAAAAGGTGGTTAATGATATGCTCCAGCAATTCCGGGGAGACCATGGCGTTATCATCCAGAATGCTCTTGCTGCCCACCACGACGGCAACCCCGTTTTCCTGTTTTGTAATCAGCTGATTGAGAAAATCGGGATCCAGATCGTTTGGATTGCTGTCGGCAATGTCTCCCATAGAGACTGTGGGTTTGACATTAAACAGATTGGTGCTGTTGCAGAAATTTTGATCCATATCCAGGAAAGCTGCTGACACGGTTTCAATTTGATTCAGTGCATAGGTTAAATTGGCTGCAACAGTTGAGCAACCTGCCCCGCCCTTACTACTGAAACAGACAATCAGCTCACCCAGAGGCTTTTCTTCTGTGAAAGATACCGTGCTTTCCAGCTGAATGCGGTTGACCTTGTTCAGTGCATTAAAGTGTTTTCTTAGGGCCAGCCCCAGTGCTTCCTGATCATCTGGGTATTGAATAAATTCAGAGGCACCCTGCTTGATGACGGTTTTAAAAACCTCAATGTCCATGGCCCGGTTCAGGGCAAAAATAATACAGTGTGATTCTGGATCCATCCCTATGGTCTGGATAAACAGGCCAGCATCAACTTCCCGGTGCGTGGTATCCACAATTAAGATATCGGGTGAGCTTTTTTGGCACGCGTTTGCCGCATCAGACAATTCAATGCACACGCCACTGAAATCAACAAAGTCAATGACTTGCAACTGGGCATACAGCGCACTGCGAATTTCTTCTGAGCTGGTAACGGCAACAACTTTAAGTTTAATCGTATCCATTGTGCTTGGGGAGCTTGTCCAGTCTTTGTTTACTTTAAAAACCAAGTGGTCAGGTGATGGCCAGCATTCTGTCAGTTCGAGGCTGTTTCAGAAGCATCGTCTCCTTTTTTGTAGAGTCTGGCGGCTTCTTCTTCGGCATCCGCATCCAGCGGAATCCGGTTTTGCGACCCATCGTAAGACAACCGGCCCGGGCGGTTCTGATTGCCAAAAGCGGTTGTATCGCCTGTTTCGGTGTATAAAATTTCAGGCCGAACAATCACAATCATTTCTGAAGTTGTGCGGTTTTTCCACCGGTTGCGGAAGAAATTTCCGACCACAGGCAACGAGCCCAGAACCGGGAATCGGCTTAGGGAGCTGGTGTCATCCTGATTGTAAAGGCCTGAGAGAATAAAGCTTTCACCGGGTCTCACCAGCAGTGTGGTATTCACCCGCCTTGTCAAGAACGCAGGCACAGTCACACTGGGTGTTGAGACCCCGTTGGACTGATCCACAGAGCTGACCTCGGGCGAGACCTGCATCTGAATTTTTCCGTCATCCGTGACGGTTGGCAATAAATTGAGGCGAA
Source organism: Cyanobacteria bacterium P01_H01_bin.74 (assembly GCA_038745945.1). Lineage (GTDB taxonomy): Bacteria > Cyanobacteriota > Vampirovibrionia > Vampirovibrionales > Vampirovibrionaceae > JBCDLA01. Next base: position 19,977 of record JBCDLA010000023.1, read on the forward strand.
TGCCGAATTCATGGTATTCAATGGAAATCTGTCCGTTGCCGCCGACAAAGGCAATGGGGACTTCACCGCCTGCCAGAAAACTGCCTTGCTCTCCACTCAGTAAGGTTAAAGTGGGCTCTGCAAGCAGCCGGGCCTTTGAATTTTCTTGTAAGGCCTGAATTGCCCCTGCAATGGTGTTGTTAATGGTAAAGACCTGGGTAACACCGTTTTGATAAACTTCATTGAAGTTTTGTCCAAAACTCTGTGCATTAGAAACCCAGCCATTTCCGGTGCCGTCTCGTGTTGAGACGGTGCTGAAGTCTGAGCCTGCAGGGTTTTCTGAACTGAGTGAAGATATAGACCGTCCTGGTGCCGGAGATTGAACACCACTCCAATTAGCCAGTTTGGTTGACCCTCGAACCCCGGAGAGCGAACTGCCCAGGGCTTTCAGGGTAGACTTGTTCAATTCCAAGAATTTAATGCTGCATCTAATTTGCGGTTTCTGTTCAATTTCCAGCATGCTGATAACATTGCCTGTGGCGTCTGTCATAACTGATCCATGAAGGATATTGACGCCTCCGGTCAGACCGCCGGTGCTTCCACCTGAGCCACCCGAAGTACTGCTGCTGGCTGCATTAACCCCTTGAAGCCGGCTAAACTCATTGCCGCCTTGCGCTGTGATGAGTTTAAGACCAGGTTGCCCGTAAAACACGCTGGCCAGATTCAACGCCTTTGAGGCAATACTGGCTGAGCGCACCCGACCTGTTAAAATCACTTTTTCGGTATTGTCAGGCCCAGGAACGACATCAATGTTTACGTTGGGATCAATTTCCAGCAATTTGTTGCGCACCAGTTCAAGCTTGGTAGAAGGTTCACCGTCAACTTTAATCAAATTGATCACATTGGTGCTGCTGCCGGGAACTGCAGAACCCGGGGCCTGGGAATTAATGTCATCGTTAAGCCCGCCCCCACCGTTGCCGTAATTGCTGAAGAAGGCCTTGGCAATCTCGACTGCCAGTTGAGCGGACTCTCTGTTTTTGGCACGCCCGGTAAGAATCACACTGTCTTCAGCGGCAATGGGGACCAGCTCAATGCCTGGATCAACGTAATGCAACTGATTGACCAGCACCGAGACATCATGGTGAACGGCCACATCAACCACCGAGTACTCAGACGACTGAATATCGGACCAGACCAACAGGTTGCAGACCCCCACGCTTTTCCCAATCAGCTGAATTTGCGTGCCGCTGATAATCACAGCACTGGCCACTTCTGGATTACTGATGGAGACCCGTTGCGCAGGTTGATTGAGTTCAACAATTCTGGCTTTACCCACAGGCAGCTGAATGCCCATAACCTTTTGCTTAATGCCTGAGCGCAATATGCCATCGGTGGTGTAGTTGCCCCGTACACTAAGTTGCGGGGCCTGATTGACCGGACTGTAAGTGGTGTAGTCGATGCCTTTCAGCATGTTTTGCAGGGTTTCTGTCAGCTCAGGGACGGCCGTATTTAATGACTGGTTGGCTGCGCCTTCGGTCATAGCGAGTAGTTGCAAAATTTCTTCGCGTTTTAAGGTCTTTTGCTTGGGCTGGGTATTATTGGCCTGGCTGTTCACTTCAGCAATTTGAGACAACAGGGCAATGGGAACGTCTTGACCGGGTACTTGAGGCGATTTATTTGCAATTTGGGTGGGAACGAGGGGCAAAAGTTTCTGTGGGGTTGACTGCTCAGACTGAGGAACGGTTTTTCGTGGACGAGAAATAATGGTGGTGAGGGGGACAGTCTTTTGAGCAGGTTTTGTTTCTTCTAATGGCAGCGGGTTGTCGGTTGCAAGATCCTGGGAGACTGTTTTTTGTGTGGTCTGGATGGCGGCAATTTTTTGTGTTTTCGGCTGAAAAAGTTGTTTTAAGTAAAGTTGTTTTAAGTAAACTTGTTTTATAAAAATTGGCTTAATAAAATTAGCATTCATAAAATCCGGTTGATTGGACTGAAATGAATGGAACGTAGTATTGCCTGCCAGAATTTTCGGGTTGATTTTGTGGCTGTGGCTTTTTTTCTGTTTTAGTCGGTTTGGATTGGGGGCCGTGGCAAAAATGGTCGGGTAAACCGGGTTTTTCTTGGGCTGTCGGTTCATCCACTGGTTTTTATTGGGGGTTTGACGTTTACTCAATTTGTAGCGACTGGTCTTGTTGTGGCTGCTGACCTGCGACTGGCCTGCTTTTTCTGTGCTGAGGAATACGGGGCTAAGCGGCTTTTTTTGAAACATTAACGATTTTGGCTGCTGTTTCTGCCGGGCAATCAATTTTTTTGCTTGTCGCTGGTTTTTAAGGCTGATGGGTACCAGTGATGAGCGGTGGGTCATTAGGGTTGACATCATGGTCAGGTGCAGGCTGGGCTGAAACGCTGTTGCTGAATGGACCGGATGCGCCGGCTGTGCGAAACTACTGGCTTCAAAAACAGGCAGAATGGCAATGGATAAACTGGTGCTGAGGGCAAGCAGCAACTTCGATTGACAGGTGAATTTCATCATGAACCGGAACTCCATTGGTCATTTAAACTGCTGGATAATTAGTAAATGCTTGTGATGAACGGGATTTAAGCGTTTGTAAGAACTAAAAAACTGTGCTGCGTTTTTTACCAAGAAAATGGATGAATAAGACGATTATTTTGTGTCGCGTTCAGCCGCTGCTTTATTCCCTTCTTTTTTCTTAAAGCGGTGAGCCAGGTTGAACGGTTGTTTTTTCGGTGCCTTCAATAAATTCAATTTCATCGCCCATATTAAACGTGTCCATGAGATCTTGGGCGGGTGCTGGAGGGGGCTGGTAAACCACTTTGGGTGGGTCAGGCTTTTTTTCGCCTGTTAATTGCGCACTGTCAGAGCCAGGCAGTACCGCTGTCCGGTAGTCATGCTCAGCACGAAGCAGCAGGCGCAACGTACCCGCTTGCTCAGCCACAGTCAAAACTTCTGCATCTTCAGGCGATACAGCCAATGTTACAGAAGAAACCAGTTTGGCTGCTTTTTGGGCTTTTAAGCGTTTTTTTTCGGCTTCTTTTTCCTGCTTTTCAATTTCTTTTGGGGTTAATTCTTTTTCTTCAGCGTCTGCGGTTTCTTCTTTTTGGTTTTTTTCATCGGCTTCTGCTTTTTTGGGGGTAATTTTTCCGTCAGTTACTGCCTTGGGTGTTCTGGCCTGATGCGGATTTTTATTCACCAGGCTTTGCGCTGATGCCAGCACCAAAATATTCTGGAGTAGGGTTTTGGTCTTTTTGATCTTTTGCTGGTTGCCTTCAGTTTTGAGCTGAATTGTACTGAGCACATCCACCCGGTCACCGGGTTTCACAAAGCCGGCCACCCCTTTAATTTCTGTGACCCCAATGGTAATGGCACGCTTGCCCTCTGGGATTAAGGTGGGCAGTCCCCCGCGGGATTTATCCCCGGAAACTTTCTGAATAAAAATGGGTTCTCCAGGAAATAAGTCTTGTTTTGCAGTCCGGCCAATCAGGCTGAGGGGATTGCTGAAATAATCGCCCTTGGGCAAATATGCTTTTGGCCATTCCACGCGTTTTAAATCTTTACGGGTAATGCTGTCACCGCGGTGAATGGCTTTCAGTGGCACAATGACATCCACGGCTTCAATTTTGGCTTCAGTCACTTCTTTTTTGGGCGGCGGGCTGTTGCCAGTATTAAAGAGAACCAACGTTGAAATGCCCATCACAACAGCAAGCCCGATAAAAATATGGCCTGTTTTAATGGGGGAATTCTTACCCGGCATCGATTTGTCTCTCTGTAAGGGGTGATGGTTGGAGTCGTGCTGGCATTCATTAAACCTTGAGGGAATGCAACATCCTCATTCATTGTGCATTACCGGCGGGCAAACAATATCCTTTAGCTGGCCGATTTCTTGGGCCAGGTCATAACTACAGTTACGATGAATTTCTCAAAGTGGATTTATTCTAATCCGTCAAATAAATAGAAATGCAAAAGAATGTTACAGTTTTGAAATAGATTAGTCCTTTTTCTGAATTCTAATTCTTTCTACAATTAAGGGAATATTTGATTTGTTAGCAGTTTAAAAGAGGGATAGAGGATTATTTATGGTTTCTCCGTTAGGGCAAGCTCAAGTAAACACGCCACAAACAACAACAAAATTACCAAAGTCACCAGGTAAAGAATCAGCAGGTCAAGCAAGTAAAACTCCAGAGAACCCAAAAGCTGCTACTGGGAAAGAAAATCAGCTTCAAAAGCCACTGTCAGAAGATACCGTTGCCATTGGAAAACAATCTCCTCAAGAAGTAGCCCCCCAAGAAACTAATAAAGACAATGGCAATGAATTAAAAAGTGAAGAAGGAATCACTCAGGATAGTGAAGAAGCAAAAAACGATGAAGGCCCTAAACCATTAACGCCAAGAACAGTTATTTCTGCGTTCGGTCTTGCTGGTATAGCTTCGGTATTTAAAAGTCCATACTTATCCGCCGCTGCAACAGAATTTGTAGCCTCAGCACCAGCAGCTATTGCATCAGGAGTTCCGACCTTGGCTGGTTCAGTTGCAGCAGTTGCTACAATAGGAACTGCAAGCGTTTTATCGGCTGGAATTATCCCCGCTGCGGCAGCAGGTTTGGGTGTTGTTGGTGCTGGTATTTACGGTGTGCGTAAACTTGTAAAGAAGATGCATAGAAGCAAGCCTTCTGACACAAAACCACAACCAGAACAAACCGCAGAGGCTACAAACTCTAAAAAGCAACCTAAAACTGCAAAAGCTTCAAAGCTGGGAAAAGCAGCAAAAAAGCCAAAGCCTAAAGGAACTCAAAGCATTAAGGCCAATCCTGATACTAGCAATAAAACATCGTCTGGCGATGCCACCAATACAACAAAAAAAGAAGTTCCAACATTGCCGCAGTAATTCAGTCAAACTGCTTTAAAAAAGAAAAGTTTCATAATGAATTATGCTATTTGGCTTGGCTGGAATTGAAAACCCGAATCAAGTCATTGGTATTCCTAAGTCATTTTTATTCATTGATTAACTCATCACAATGAAGCATCAGGTAAACTAAAAATAAGACTGGCCGCTGTTAATTTATATTTATTTTGAATGCCTTGAATCCACTGCTTTACAGGCATTTCCTTTTTTCCTGGCGGTTGCAGACTTAAAATTTCAAGTACCCCTTCACTCGTTTGAACAAGCACTCTGTGGTCTTCAGTAATGTGGCATTGGCCAGGCTGTAGCTTTTTTAAACTATCAGACAATTTCTCACTGTTGGCAATGCACTGGCTGGACAGAATTTTAAGCTGCATTTCTTGGCTTTGTTCATGATGATCCTTAATCCATAAAGCTGTTGTGGCTCTGGGTGTTGGATTAAATGCTCTGATTTTCCGTTGTATTGCAACAGCAGATGCATGCCACTGAATCATAGCATCACTTTTCTGGCACTTTGGTGCATGACTCGACAAAGTATCATCTTGCTTGCTTGGTATAATGTCTCCTGATAAGATTCCATCAAGTGTTTTTACTACCAGTGGTCCAGACATCGTAGACAGTTTTTTTGTTAAAGTCCCCAACGTATCTTCAGTTTCAATAGGGGTAGTTTCTACGGCTAAAATTGGGCCTGTATCTACCCCGAGTTCTGTTAGCATCGTGGTAATTCCGGTTGCTGTTTCACCATCAAGAATTGCATGCTGTATTGGATTGGCACCACGATATTTGGGTAAAATTGAGGCGTGCGCATTAACCGTCCCATATTTAGGAATAGACAAAACGGTTTCATCCAAAATTTGGCCAAAAGCCACGGTTACAAAAAAATCGGGTGCCAAATTGTGAAGTTTAAGCTGTAATTCTTTGTCTTTTTTAATGGAGGCTGTCTGAAAAAAGGGGACATCTCCCCAAGCTTCACATTGCACTTTCACTGGGGGGGGCTGCAGTTTTTTTCCCCGGCCAGCAGGTCTGTCTGGTTGTGTTATAACGGCTGCAATATGAAAGCCAGGGGCTGCATAAATGGCATTTAATGTGGGCAGTGCAAATTCTGGGGTGCCCAAAAAAACAATATTTGAAACTTGATTATCAGTCATATTACTACCATAAAATATCCTGTTATTTATTGCATTTGGTTTATTTGTAAAGAAATGCAGAAAGTGTACTTAGTTGCATAAAAAATAACTCTGAGACCAAAGGTTAAAATAAATTGTTATGCAATTATAACTAAATTCAGGGTATTTAAAATCAAAAGGAAAATTACAGAGTCATTTTTATAATTTCTGGCATTGCTGGCCAAGAAGTGGCAAAACTATCTAATTATTGATTCAAACAAATAAAAAGCGGCAACGTGTTGTTTCGTATTGCTTTTAAAAATTGAAATTGATTAAATTTGTTTCATCAAGCATGACTGTGGCATAAAATCTGTTGGTTGTGTCGCCTTTTTGGGCTGTCTTGATACTTTCCGTTTTAAAGCTTGGGCTTGCAATGTCATTTTTTGGGCTTGTGCCACGTGGTTGCTTTGATGCGCCAGCTTAATCACCCGGTTTAAATGCAGGTATGCCTGCTGATAGTATTGCAGTCGCTGCATCAGCAAACTCAGGTTGTAGCGTGCCGCCAGATGATCTTCGTTTAAAGCCAGTGCCTTGCAATAAAATTTCACGCCCAGGCGGGTATGTCCCATTTGCTGGTGCAAAGAAGCCAACTGAAACAGAATGACAAATTGTGTTGGGTTTTTCTTTAAAGACTGTTCGTAGTATTTTTCGGCGCGGGTGAAGGCAAAGAACCGCTTTTCAGTATTGTTTTGAGGAAGCGCTTTACCGCGGTTGAGATACAAATGGCCTGCTGTGTTCAGCACATCAATGTCATCGTCATATTCCTCAAATGCTTTTTTCAGCAAGCCCACAGATTCTGAAAACCGGCTTGGATTGTCATAATGAATCAGTAAAATTAGATTCAATAATGCCAGTTTACTGTTAGGTTTTTGCTTTAAAGCCCTGCGGTAGTATACTTCAGCTTTGTTTTTATTGTCTAATCTGCTGTAGGTTTTTGCCAGTGCTGTCATAATAGAAGCATTTTGCGGATATTGCTTTAAGCCGTTTTCATAAACTTGTACGGCAGCTGCCCATTTTTTCTGTTGCACAGCAGGTTTGGCCTGTTGCTGAATGTACTGGTACTGGCCTGCTTCAAGCAAATCTGAAAACCGCCACGCAATCAATCCAATCAGAGCAAGCAAGAGGAGAACAACAAGGCTGTTTTTTAGCATGGGTTTTTTATGGTTTGTATGATTTTGGCTGTGCGGTTTTAATAGAACAGTTTCAAGTATTGCCAATTTATGAGAAAATTTATGCCAATCGTATCATAGAATTTGCCTTGCAATATTTTCTTAAAGTTTTCTTGAAGTTCTCTTGGACTTTTTTCAAATGCAGCCTGACTTATTGACACCTCCAAGCACAGACGATTCAGTGTCTATATCTCTAATTGTTCAGAAATTCGGCGGTAGTTCTCTCGCTACAGCTGATAAATTAAAACGGGTGGCAGAAATTATTGTTAATACTGTCAATCAGGGTCACCGGGTTGTGGCTGTTGCTTCTGCAATGGGTGATACCACTGATACTTTGGTTGATCTTGCCAATACTCTTGTTGAAAACCCTTCGGGACGCGAGTACGACGCCTTGCTTGCAACCGGTGAAATGGTCAGTGTGTCTGCCCTAGCTTTAACACTCAATGCAATAGGATACAAAGCCATCGGGCTGAATGGTGCCCAAGCTGGGATTTTTACAGAAGATCTTTACAACCGGGCGCGCATTCTTGAAATCAAAACAGAGGCCATTCAGGAAAAATTAAATACAGGACATATTGTCCTTATTACAGGGTTTCAAGGCGTAAACAGCACTGGATGTATTACAACACTTGGACGGGGTGGCTCAGACACGTCTGCTGTTGCATTGGCTGGTGCATTAAAAGCAGAACGTTGCGATATTTATACCGATGTCAAAGGCGTGTACTCGACCGATCCCCGTGTTGTACCTGAAGCCGTGAAGATTAATCAGATTTCCTACATTGAAATGATGGAGCTGGCGCGTGTTGGTGCGCAAGTGTTACATCCCAGAGCTGTTGAATTGGCCCGGCAGGGAAAAATTGTGCTTTCCAAACGCAGTACGTTTTATCTTGAGGACCCTGGAACAATGATGATTGAAGATGTTAACATGAGTAATAATGTAGCGGTCACTGGCATTGCGTGCGATAAAACCCAGGCAAGAATTGCAGTCATTGGCTGCAAGGATACTCCAGGCATTGCCGCCGTTGTTTTTGGGGCTTTGGCAGAAAAAAACATCAGTGTTGATATGATTATTCAAAGTTTAGGCAAGCAGCCTGACACCAACGACATTGCCTTTACAGTCAACAGTATTGATGCACCAGATACCCTGGACATACTGAACCATATTCAAGATCAAATTGGGGCAGAAACTGTTGAAAAAGATCTGGACATTGCCAAAGTCAGTATTGTTGGGGCCGGGATGATTGACCGTCCCGGTATTGCAGCTGATATGTTTGAAGCCCTTTCGGGCGAAGGCATTAATATTAAAATGATTTCCACCTCAGAAATTAAAATCAGCTGCCTGGTTGATCTGGCCAAAAGCGATGATGCTGTTAGAAGTCTGCACCGCCAATTTTTCCCTGAAGCCCATGCGGGCTCAGTTGAAGACGTTTTGGTCAGTGAAAAACTGGGTTATTAGTTTATTATTATTCCTAAAAGTATGTTTTTCGTTACGAGTCGACTACCTGAACATCTTCCTCTTCAAGTACTGCAAGCAAGGTTTTACCACCGGCTTTCATAAACTTGTACCCGCGCCAAACCAAGGGTAAGCCTTTTTTTCTCAATCGGTGAATAATCACATTTAAATAATTGGGGCTTGTCCCTTCTTTTTCAGACAACCCATTTAGTGTATAAATTTCTACCATGAAACTATCCCTAACTTCAATTTGTATCTGTTTGGATGGTTTACAGCAGGTTGAAATTCCGCAATTTTTGCCAACCCACTCATTTTTTCCGTTTTGGTTAAAAAGCCAAACATTAAATAAACGAAAATGTTCCTTAATTATTAACGAAATTAGAATTTCAGTCAAGCTTAAGTCTGTATTTACTGGTATTTAGGCCAAATTATTTTTTTAAGCAGGTTAATAATTTAATAAAACTTAAGGATTTAACTGGAATCAATATATACAAACAGACAGATTATAGTTTATCTTAATTTAAAAACAAAACTATAATATAAATCATAAACCTTGGCTTGAATTTTACACCACTATTCAAACTAAACAAACCAGTTGACAAGCTTGTTTAACTTGGCTTGTTCAATTATTGGGTCTTGTCGCCCTCAGACTGCAAGTGTGGCTTTACCTTGAATGGCTTTGTTTTGAGAGCCCGTCAATTTTTTTGCAGCAATCCTGATAATATCCACTTTATCCAATTTTTCCCAAGGCAAGTCAAGTTCATCGCGGCCAAAATGACCATATGCTGCCACGTTGGCGTAAAACCGACCATTATTTTTCTTAGACAGATTTTGCAGATCAAAATTTTGAATAATGGCTGCAGGACGTAAATCAAAAAGTTCTTCAAGCAATTGAGACAACTGCGTATCATCGTAAGCACTGGTTCCAAATGTATTGACATTGACACTCATTGGTGCGGCAACGCCAATGGCATACCCAAGCTGAACTTCACAGCGTTCTGCCAGGCCAGCAGCCACCATATTTTTAGCAGCATGCCGCGCTGCATAGGCTGCTGAGCGATCTACCTTGGTGGGATCCTTGCCTGAAAATGCCCCACCGCCATGGCGTGAATAGCCCCCGTAAGTATCCACAATAATTTTTCGGCCTGTTAGTCCTGCATCCCCTTGTGGGCCACCAATCACAAAACGACCACTGGGATTAATAAAATACTTGGTTTCTGCATCAGGCTTAACCGTAAATTCTTGAAACACAGCATCCACAACATGCTGTTTTAAATCTTGGGCAATGCGGGCCTGGATTTTTGTATTGTCTGTTTCACCGTCAACTTCCGGGTCGTGTTGTGTGCTAATCACAATGGTTTCAATTCTTGCCGGCTTTTCATCAATGTACTCAACAGTAACTTGGGCTTTACCATCAGGACGCAAATAACCGAGCACGTTGTTTTTTCTCACATCAGCAAGCTTGCGGGTAAGGGCATGAGATACCTGTATGGGCAACGGCATGTATTCGCGGGTTTCGTTGCAGGCAAAGCCAAACATAATCCCCTGATCGCCTGCACCAATTTGATCAATTTCATTGTCAGACAACTTGCTTCGAATCTCTTGTGCTGTATCAACGCCGCCAGCAATATCAGAAGATTGCTCATCAATGGTCAAAAGAACCGCGCAGGTTCTGGCATCAAACCCGCCAGCCGGTTCACCGATATAACCAATTTCTTCAACCGTTTTTCGCACAACAGCAGCAATGTCAATGTAGCAAGACGCCGTTATTTCTCCGCTTACAAGTACCAGTCCTGTGGTTACAGTGGTTTCTGCAGCAACCCGGGCTTTGGGATCTTTGGTCAAAAAGGCATCGAGTATTGCATCAGAAACCTGGTCACAAATTTTATCAGGATGACCTTCCGTCACAGACTCAGATGTAAACAGATATCGTGATGCTGGCATAAACAAAATACTCCTTACAAAAGTGGCGACATTAACGCAAACTAACTTATAGAAAACAATTTTAAAAAAGCGGATTCAGATTTACTGCAAAAATTAAATACACTATTGACTATAACCGAATCTTGGGGGCTTTTCAATTTCTTTCTTTGCTCCGTCATCAGTAAGGCAAGATTTTCTCAAATGCACTTTCTTTTCTTTGTTCCGTTAGGGGCCCTGGCTGGCCCCTAACAACCCCTCTCTCCTAACACCCCCCGAAAAAAATATTTTCTCTCGAGTCTTTTGCGGGAAGGCAAGATTTTCTCTTAAAACATATTTTCTTCCTTTACCTTGTCAGGGGAAAGCTGTGCCCTTTCCCCTAACAACCCCTTGGCACCAGAAGAAACGTCCCGTTTCCTCTGGACTCCTTTCAAAAGCAAGTTAAAATAACCAGTTGCTTCCTGCTCTTACGGCTGCGCCTGGCTATGCCAGTGCTCACTCGCAAAGGCAGTTTCTGAGGGGTCTGGCTTACGCCATTCTACCCCTCAGAACCAGCAACTTCCAATATTTTTAAGCTTGCTACGGGGGCTTTACACTGGCGGAAAAATCTGCTGTTTGAGGTAGGCAAGTTAAAATAAATGCACAGCCGAAGCCTTGGAGGCTGTGCCACTTTGAAATATGTCTGAAGCCGTAGCGAGTTCAGATTTTTCCAAAAGTGTAAAAAAAACGGCTGGGCTACTGGATGTTATCCAGTCGAAAAGTAAAAATTAAACTCGGGGCC
>JBCDLA010000024.1:0-31329 GCA_038745945.1 Cyanobacteria bacterium P01_H01_bin.74
AAAAATAGACAGTTAACAAGAACTACGCTATGATTTGAAATAGCACTTACTTAAAGAAGTGCTGGGATGTAGCAATCCCTTCGTCGACCTGACACACTGGCGTACCAGTGTACACTTTCTCGGCCTTTGGCCGGGGGATGACACAGTATGTCCAGGCTTCCAGCTAAAGTGTGTCATAGCCGTGTTGACGCGGTTTGCTAACTCCCGGCCATTCTTACTGTGTAAGGGTGGTTTTTTTGTATGGAAAACAATGTCCAAAAACAAGCGGGAGTCTTTTTCAAGTGTATGTGCAATTCATTTTTTTAAAATTTAAGCTGTAAAAGGTATAAAATCACCTTTTTAACTGCTGAACTGGGGAAGCCAAACACCCCGCAGCGGTTCTACCGCCCTAAGTATTAAAAAGACTTGGGGTATCTTTCCGTACCGTACCATCCAGGCTTTAATCCGTAGTGAAGGCCTGGTTTTTCTTTTTTGGGATTTTTGAAGTCCAGACCATACCTTTTATTATTTTAACAGTTCAATGACGTATTAACAATACCGAAAGGCTTTGTTTTCAATCCCCTGATTTTTTAAAATTTCTTTACTGAATCCCCCAGATAATCGACGTGTTTTGTGGCCCGAATTTGTCACACTAAAACTATCTTCATCTCTAAAATTCATCTCTAAAACGAGCAATCTCTCCGGCAGCCACACTGGTTATTGTTGCCCATCATACCCATTACACAGTCTTACTTACTTGGCTCTTACTTACTTACTTGGCTCTTAGCTTTGACCTAAGCATTGACTTTCAGCCTTGGTTCAGATCCACACAGGACTTTTACAATGGCGCGATTTTCTGCATCAAAATTTTTTCTCCTCGACAATGCCATTAGTCTTGTCTCACTGAGTTTAACAGCAACTGTTGTTATCAGCACCTTTCAGTGGCTTGAGGACACCAATACCCCAGAAAAAACAGCCCTGAATGCTGAAACAATTGACGCACTCTATCAAGAAGCCTGCACCACAGACACGGCACCAATCAGTCCTTCCGGTTCAGAAACAGCCACAGAGACAGCGCATTTTATCTGTTTAAAGGCCCATTCCCGCTTGGCTTCAAGTCACTGAGACCGCCGTAAACCCACACTGCTGAATCAGATTTTTCACCTTGCCGGCTGTTCCTACAGGCATAAAATGGAACCCATTAACCTGGGATTTCACCGAATCAATTAAATCCGCACAAAAAGCATAACTTTCTTCGATTGGGGAAGTGGACCGCGCTAAGCTATCAATTAAAGTATCCGGAATATTAATGCCCACGATTGTTTCATTTAACCGGCGGGCCATTTCCGCTGTTTTTGGCGGAATGATGCCCACAATTAAGCTGGGCTCAGGATAGCCTATGGCATCAGCAGCTTGTGCAATCCGCTCACGGGTTTCTTTCACAATGGCCGTATGGTAAACCGGTTGCGTCTGAAAAAAATCAACCTGCTGCTCAATCTTGCGCTGTAAACGCATCTGCTGGGCCCGGTTGTACAATTTATACGGGTTAATTGCGGCCCCTATTGTCAATTGCGTACCGGATTTTTTTAATGCATTGTCGCAAGCATCCTGATCGGCATTGAGCTGCTGCAAGAGGTTCAATAACCGGGTTGACTCCAGATGAAAAACTTGCTTGGCACGTTTTCGCTGATCGCCTATCTGAACGGGGTCACCGGTTAAGGCCAGGACGTTTTTAATACCCAAGGCGTAAGCCCCTAAAACATCCGCCTGAAGGGCAATTAAATTACGATCCCGACACGTTAGCTGCCAAATGGCTTCAATCCCCGTTTCATCTTGAATTAATTTTGAAGCCGCCAGCGATGACATTTTCAGAAGCGACAACTGGCAATCCGGAACATTAATGGCATCCACCAGGCCCTTCAACCCGTGTGCCGTTTTAAGCATAAAGCTGGCATCCGTTCCGTTGGGCGGCGACAGCTCCACCGTAATTACAGTCTGATTTAACCGGAGTTTTTCAGAAAAAACCAATAACGGGGCCTCTCAAAACCTGATCATTCATTGAACAGGGTGTCGTTTTCTCAATCAAATTGATAACCATGTTATGCCGTCTATCCAGTTTAAGTTTATTCTGGCTAGCTGGCATTATTGTCTCATTATAGCGTTTTATTCTACGAACAGATATCAATACCAGCAAGAATGAACGGATAAAAAACACACCCCAAATTGCTTATGCGTTTGCCATAGGGCTATCGTTTACTTTGACACGTTCCCAGCTGTCCGGATAATTTAATGGTACAGCTGCCAGTTTTTCAAAGCAATGGGCCAATTGCAATAATTTCTCTTCCTGCCAGTGCGGGGCAATCAGTTGCAAGCCAATGGGCAGGCCACTGGTGTCAAACCCGCAAGGAATATTCATGGCAGGCACACCCACCAAATTAACGGGCACCGTGGCAATGTCCATCAAATACATGCTAACAGGATCGGTTGATTTCTCGCCAATTTTAAAGGCTGTCGCAGGCGATGTGGGGCAAACCAAAACGTCCACAGCTTGAAATGCGTCCTCAAACTGCTTTCTGAGCAAAGCCCGGACTTTTTGCGCTTTACCGTAGTAGGCATCATAGTACCCGGAACTCAGCGCAAAGGTTCCCAGCATAATGCGGCGTTTGACCTCTGGGCCAAACCCTTGGGCACGTGTTTGACAGTACATTGCATTTATATCTTCCCCTTCAACCCGAAGGCCGTAGCGAACGCCGTCAAAACGGGCCAGATTGGAACTGGCTTCTGCGGTTGCAATGAGATAATACGCGGCAATCGCTGCATCAATGCTGGGAATAGAAATCGATTGAACAGCAGCACCATCAGACTGCATGTGTTGAATGGCGTGCTGAAAGCTTTCTGCTACAGCCGGCTGCATGCCATCGCCGTTCAATTGCTGAATCACACCAATTTTAAGGCCAGAAAAATTGGCACGATCTTGAACCGTTTTACTAAAAGCAGGCACAGGTTGTCTGGCAGAGGTTGAATCGGCAGGGTCAAAACCGGAAATCACTTCAAGCAGGGCGGCTAGATCGATGGTATTACGCGCAAACGGACTAATTTGATCCAGGCTGCTGCCAAAGGCAACCAGACCATACCGGGACACACGCCCGTACGTAGGCTTAATGCCTGTTAATCCGCAAAGTGAAGCCGGTTGCCGTACACTACCGCCGGTATCTGAGCCCAGAGACAATAGGGTTTGTCCACTTGCAACCGCAGCTGCAGACCCACCCGAGCTTCCTCCTGGCACACAGTCCAGATTCCAGGGGTTTTTGGTCAACTGAAGCGCACTGTTTTCAGTTGAGCCCCCCATGGCAAATTCATCCAGATTGGTATTCCCCACAATGGGCATCATTGCAGCGGCCATTTTATCAACAACCGTGGCATTAAACGGGGCACGGTAGCCTGCCAGGATTTTACTGGCACAACTCACTGCATTGCCTTGAATGCTGATATTGTTTTTGATTGAAATCGGAACGCCGGCAAGCAAGGGCAGCGACTGACCTGCTGCAACCGCCTTATCAACTGCTTCAGCCATTTGATAAGCGCCCTCTTTGTTCAGAGAGACAAAGGCACCAATGACAGCATCCCGTTTTTGAATGGCCTCAAAAGTCTCATCAAGAACAGAAACGGCAGTGCGTTCACCCGATTGTATTTTTTGATGCAATGCCAGTGCCGAAGATTCTGCTAAAGACTCTGTCATTGCCCCCAATTCGGGGCCGGACTTCCAGGACTTTTCGGGCTGCATTCTCTCTGTCTCTTCCATAAGCAGGTGGCTTTCTTTTCAATCATCGGTTAGTCTAAATTACTATTCAGGCATACTGCCAACGCTGCCATTTTAGTAAAATTCAAGAAAATGTTCAATTTTATTGAGATCATCTAAAAAACGCTTTGACCTCAGAAAGTAAAACAGCCAGGCCCAGCAAAATCATTAAAACCAAACCTGTTGCTCCAGCAAAATCATTAAAACCAAACCTGTTGCTTTTTTGTTGGCCAAAGGCATTCGTTGTCAGGACAACAAAATTTATGCTAGGATTCTTAAGTTTATAGAAAAAGTAATTAAAGCTAAAAGCACACAAACGTTAAGAACAAGAATCAGCTTACAAGATCGTTATTTTTGTTTTAACTATTAAATTTTAAATTCTAACTTACAGTTGCACAGAACCCTATGGCTTCACAAAATATCCTTATTTTAACTTCAAACACTGGTGGTGGACATCGTAGTGCTGCCAATGCCCTTGAAAACAGTTTCAATAAGCTTTCTCCTGATAAAATCCTGGTTAAAATAACCCAGGTTTTAGAAGAAAGCCACTACATCACCCGCAAAGCAGCAGATTTATATAACTTTTTGCTACGTGACCATCAGGATTTAATGAAATACTATTTTTGGGCCATCAACAAACTCAAGCCCAATGAGTCAAAACTCATCTTTAAAAGTGCCATGGGCTATGCCTTGAAACTGTTTGAAAAGATGATGCCCAATGTGATTGTGTCTGTTCATCCCATGACACAACACTTTTTTGCATACATTTTAAAGCGGCTTCACCTGCAAGACCGCATTCCGCTTTTAACAGTTGTTACGGATCCTTATCAAGGCTTCTGGAAGGGCTGGGCTTGCCACGATGTCCAACAATATTATGTGGCCAGTGACAATGCCAAATCGCAGTTAATCGATTTTGGTGTCATGGCCGATCGCATTAAAGTGATGGGATTGCCCGTGCATTCCAAGTTTAAGCCCGTTAATTTTGAAGAAAAAATTACCCTCAAACGCCATTTTGATCTCGATCCCAGCAAATTCACCGTGTTTGTCAATGCCGGCTGGGTTGGGGGGGGTAATATTCCCAAAATCTACGACTCATTAATCAAGTACGGGAGCCAGGCTGACCTTGATATCCAGGTTGTCTTTCTTACGGGCAATAATCCTGATCTGGGCTTGCAGGCCAATCAGATTGCAAAAAATGGCTCGCTTCCCGTAAAAATATTGGATCATACCACAGAAGTGGCCAGCCTGATGCAAGCTGCCGATATTATGGTTTCAAAACTGGGGGCTTTAACCACTTTTGAAGCCCTGAGCTGCCAATTGCCTATTATCGCAGATTTAGTCACAACACCAATGCCGCAAGAGTTGCAAACAGCGCTATTTCTTGAAAAAAACAATGCCGGCATTATGTTAAGAAATCCCACCGATATTGTTTCAACCCTGCAGCCACTCATTCAATCCACGGATCTCTACCACACCCTGCAGCAAAACGCCCTGCAACATGGCCGCCCGGGGGCCTCTGATCTCATTGCGCAAGATGTCTTGTCGTATTTAAACCCTGGGCTGCAACCCACGGCATAAATTTGACACCATCACCCCATAAGCCAATCAGAAGACCATTAGAAAGCCTGTTATCAATCCCCATGACTATGACAACTGTTCAATCTGACAATGCTATTCCAGTAAGTGAATCCAAGCTGCTTGCCGGAAAAGTGGCCTTTATTACTGGTGGCTCTCGCGGCATCGGTAAGGCCTTATGCACTATTTTTGCCCGTGAAGGTGCCCATGTGGCATTTAATTACAACAATAACGATACTGAAGCTGCCAGTACAGTCGCTCAGATAGAAGCCCATGGCGCAGAAGGCCAGGCCTTTAAAGTTTCGGTTACAGATAAAGCGGGCATTAAATCCATGGTCGATCAGATTTTAGACCGGTGGGGCCACATTGATATTCTGGTCAACAATGCCGCCATTAACAAAGCCGACAGTTTTGTGACCACCACTGAAAAATCATGGTTGGATGTTATTAACATTAATATTAACGGGCTCTACTACACGACCAAACCGATTTTAAAAGTAATGATGAAACAACGGGCTGGCCACATCTTAAATATTACCTCGATTGGGGCCATTCGTGCGTTGCCAACTTCTGTACATTACGCCACATCAAAAGCCGCAGTGGTTGGGTTTACCAAATGTTTATCAAAAGAGGCGGCTGCCTTTGGTGTCTCTGTCAATGCTATTGCAGCGGGTGTTTTTGATACAGCACTGGGCCATGCGTTGCCCGAAAAATTTACGGATATTTACCAGGAGTGGTGCTCTAAAAAACGGTTTGGCAATCCGGAAGAATTGGCAGAGCTGGCAGCGTTTTTGGTGTCCTCGCGCAATACGTATATGGCGGGTGAAGTCATTACGCTGGATGGCGGTGCCATAGTTTGATACAGCTGTTATTTAATACATAAGACCTGACTCAAACTTGTCTAACTAAAACCCACTGCGTAAGCCCCCATCAAAAAATCCGATGCCTGAAACCTTTTCTCAACAAGCTTTGCTGGCGATACAAGACCAATTACGGGACCACTGTTTTACGAATCACACCCCCAAAACAGCGGCCAACCTGAGCTGGTTTAAACAACAAGCTGAAACTTATGGATTGCAACACGGGCAAGGCCTGCATTTGCTGGGGCAAATCAATCCGTCACCGGGGTGTTTGAGCCAGAATGCAAAAAAAATCAGCGCCCTCATTCAAGCTGGCCAGGCGTTGTCAGTTGATTTGGTTGTCTTTCCTGAGCTGGCCTTGATGGGATACAGCCCAAGAGATATTATTGGGCGCTTTCCGTTTTTGGTGGATGAAAACCTGAAGTGGCTGAAAGCCCTGGCGCAGCAAACCCAAACAACGCAAGCCCTGGTTGGCTTTGTTGATAAAAATACCAGCGGGACGGGCAAGCTGTTTTATAATTCAGTGGCACTGCTTGGCCATGGCCAAATTCTTAAGATCTTTCATAAAACCTTATTGCCCAATTACCACGAGTTTGAAGACAGCCGGCAGTTTGAAAGTGCCGGATCATTGGCCAAAACGCGCCCTGAGCCCAATACATTTGCGTTATATAACACCACTTACGGAGTCATTATTTGCGAGGATATGTGGGAAACGGTTTCGCCGATGGGGCAGCCCCTGTATCACACAGGCCCGCTGACAGCCATTTTGGCACAACAGCCTGATATTTTAATTAACTGTTCAGCTTCACCCAGCAGACAGGGCAAGCTGGCACGACGTCATGCACTGTGCCATGCCGTTGCTGAACAAGCCAGGGTACCCTTAATCTATGTTAACCAGGTGGGCACGATCGATGAAATCACCTGTGACGGCGACAGTGGCATTTATTTGCCTGATGGCCGGCAACTCTGCAGCGGTGCCAGTTTTTCTGAGGATGCCGTTTTAACCCAACTGCCGAGTAAGCCAGCAAAAGGTTTAGCAGCAGGCGAAAAGAGCTCAGACAGCAGCACCGTTGGGCCAACTGTTTTTAACGCCTTTAACTCTTTTAACGCCTTTAAGCAGAAAACCACAATCACGCGCTTTTCAAACTTTATGGAAACCGTGCAGGACGATTTGCCCAGAACCTATGCGGTCTTGACCCAAGGCATCCGTGATTACTTTCAGAAAACGGGCTTTCAAAAAGCATTGCTGGGACTTTCCGGAGGGCTGGATTCTTCTGTGACAGCGGTTCTGCTTGTGGATGCGCTGGGGGCTGATAATGTGCTGGGTGTCATGATGCCAACGGCAATTACCCCCCAAGAAAATCAGGACGATGCCAGCCAACTGGCCGAGAATCTTGGCCTGGTGACCACAACATGCCCAATTGGCTCTATAATTGCCGGCTTTCATACCGCTACGCCAGCTGTCATTCAGTCCATTAACCAGACAGCAGGAAACTGGCAAACAGCCCAAGCGCAAAACCAATCCAATGCCGATGAAAACATCCAGGCCATTACACGCGCCACAGTGCTCAGGCAGCTGGGCAACACCTACAATGCTTTGCCCATTGCCACATCCGATAAATCAGAATTCTACTTGGGGTATGCCACCGTTAACGGGGATATGTCAGGCGCACTGGCTCCCCTCGGTGATGTCACCAAAACCCGTGCCAGGGCGCTGGCCCATTGGATGAATGCCAACCGAGACGCTAAAAACGCCATTCCTGAGCGCTGCATTAGCAAGCCACCAGGTGCCGATTTAAAGCAGGATCCTGAAACGGGCAAGGTTGTTACGGCTGAGTCCGAGCTGATGCCCTACCCGTTTGCCGATGAAATCATTTGGCGCACAACCTGTTTAAAACAGTCTTACACCACGTTGCTTGAAATGCAGCTGGACTACGAAAACGCGCACAGTCTTTCACGAGCGCAAAAACAGGACTGGCTGGATAAGTTTTTTAAGCGGTTAAGCTCAGCGGCTTTTAAATGGTTTATCGCCCCACCCATACTGATTGTCGATGAAACCGGATCACTGGCCAAATCCGCGTACCACCACCCCATTACAAGCAATCAGATTGCCTGGCAGGGCCACAGTGAGACCGAAATTTTTGAAACACTCAATAGTGGTAATACTATCAAGGGCAATTAAATCAAGCGTCCTTTTTGAAAAGCCTCATGCGTAATATTGGCTGTTTCAAACCACTGCTTTAATCCATCAGGCTCTTTAATCTTCAGCTTTAGCGTTTCAATCAGTGCCTGCAACTCATCCAGCATCTGGTGAACATGAGTCGCGTTTTCCAGAAACACATCACCCCACATGGCGTAAGGGCTGGCAGCCAAACGCATTTGCCCGTCAAGGCCTGCCCCGTGATAGGAAACCAGATGACCCGGTTCATTTTGATGCATCAGTTGCGCAATCAGTACGGCATTCAGTTGGGGCAGATGACTGACATAAGCCATGTACTTGTCGTGACGCACAGCATCCAGGGTCCGGGGCACAGCGCCCAGACCTTTAATAAACTGGGTTAGCAAGTCCAACACATCAGCCGGTGTCTGCTCGTGCGGGCAAAAAATATAAGACTTACCGGCAAAGAGCAGCGATGTGGCATGGGCAATACCAGAAAACTCCTTGCCTGCCATCGGATGGCCCGCAACAAACTGGGCGGGAAGGCGTTTCTTTCCCAATGCGGCAATGCTTTGTTTACAGCTGCCAACATCGGTAATGATCACCGTGGGATCAGGCGTTTCAGCGAGTTGATCAGCCAAGGTCTCCAGCACGGCATAACTGTCCTGCAAATGACACGCAATAACAATCAGATGGGTGCCGGTCGTCGTTTGCGCTTGCTGAATTGAGGACAAATTTTTAGGAATAGACAACCCGACGGTATCAACAAATCCGTGTTTGAGGGCATATTGCAAGTTTGCTGACTCGGGATCGATAGCATGAACATGGATGTCTGGGTAACGCTCCTTGGCAGCCATGGCGATCGATCCCCCAATCAAACCCAAGCCAATAACCGTTAGCTGTAAAACCCCAGTCTGTTGCATTAAAACAAAAGCCCCTTAAAGCGCATGGGCCTGATACTGATGCAGAACATCACGAATCCGCTGGTACTCAGGATCATTAAAAAAGGCAGAAGCTGCCGCCGATGACTTTCCGCTGTACTTGCTGTAGCGTTTTTGATTGTAAGGCAGCTGGGTGGTTGTACTGGCAAAAAAGCAAATCTGAGACATCCGAACGCCGGGATAAAGCGGCAGTGGCATATTACTGACATTCGACAGTTCAAACGTTAAAGTGCCTTCAAACCCAGGATCAACAAAGCCTGCTGTGGCATGAATTTGCAGACCGAGACGGCCCCAGGTACTGCGACCTTCAAGGCGGGCCGCAATATCGAGTGGCACCCGAATAAACTCAAGCGTAGAAGCCAGGGCAAATTCGCCGGGATGAAGGACAAAGGGCTCTGCCGGACGAACTTTGACGTGCTGCATATGTTTTTGAACTTCTTGGGACAGCTTTTCTGGCGATTTCATCAAGTCCATGTGGGTCAAATTGGTCCGGCGCATCACCTGAAAATCGGTTCCCAACCGCAAATCAACGGAGGTGGGACCAAACTGCTCTTCTGGACGTAAAAGGGGCGTAATAATAATGCGGTTCTCAGGGTTGGGATCCAGCAATCGCTCTAAAATTTGGATTTCATTTAGAATCATAAAAAACAATTACCCTGTATAAAGCAACATGCGGTGCACTTCAGACACTTCAATGGATTTACACAACCGGTGATCTTGCTGAGCAACCTGCTTCTCCAGTGTCTCAAGCGACTGTTGAGACACCGATGAATATAAAATCTCCGACAGGTTCTCCATTTTGTGAAGCCAGCCGGTATTGACGATTTCTCGAGGGCTGTGCGGGTATTCGGTCATCATGGCAAGCGGGGTATAGATCGAAAAATCCTGCTGGTCTTCAGTATTCATGCTATTGGAGCTATTGGGTTGTTGTTTTTCCGGTAAATGCTCTGACAAGTAAGCAGAAACCTCGGAAACCGGATAAACCGGTGAGCTACTGATAAAGAGGCCTTGTGATAACCGGCTCTGCAATTTTCCGGCACGCTGGAAATGCTTGTCCAGAAAAGCATGCTTGCCTGGCAGTATTTTTTCAGTGACCGCAAACAAACTGGTCATCACTTCATCGGTCAGGGCAGCAGCACTTTGGCTTTGCCGTTTTTCACGGTGAACCATGCCCCTGGACCGCTCACATGCTTCATGAATTAATACAAACCGCTTATGCATGTGGTTTTGATGATTTAGCCCAAAAAACAGCACTGGCTCAACAGTGGCTAAAAAATCCACATCTTGCCGGACTAGGGCCTCAGAAACCAGGTGGAGATAATACGCTGGTCCCATCAGTCGCAATTGAACAGCATGGGGTAAAAACAAAGCAATAAGACGAGATTGAAGCCCTTGCAACCCTTTGCCAGGTTCCAGTGAAAGCAAAGCGTTAAGCCGTTGTTTTTCAGCAGAAAAAACGGTTTGAATTAATTTTTCAGAAAAAGATTGTGCTAAGCCAACCCAGGCCAACGGATTGTTTCTTTGCAAAAGGGGCAATACCGAAAAAGTGTACTGATCAAGCGGCTCGGGCAAATCCATCAGAAAGTTTTGGGTTCCGGCTTCGGTGACCGCAGCCTCAAATTGATTGTCAGTAGTCAAAAACACAGATTGCGCCTGTTTACTATCCAGTAAAACACTTGGAATACTGTCTTTAAGAAACAACTGTGTCTCAGGCAAGACCCGCAGTGCTTGATGCGATGCCATCAGTTTGGTTAATGCATCCAGCTGTTTTTTGACCGATAAAAATGCCGGACACAACGTGCTGTAGAGTTCATCAACCTGTTTTTTACCGCTGTCTAAACACGTTTGCATCAGCAAATTGTGGTGCGAAAAAAACTGTCGTTCGAGATTTTGAAGCGATGCCTGACCGGCTTTGCCCATAACAGCTTGATATTCAGAGCTGGCATCCAGGTAGGTGGTGTCGGTTAACAATGACTTTAAACGAACCAGCCGCTCCATCAACTCGTAAGCCATTATTTTTAAAAAAACTTTTTGCATTGGTTTCAGGTTCAGACAGATGATTGATTACTATTTCAGCAACTCCCTTAACAGCAAGTATAGGCAACAGGGCAATATCACTCAACTGAATCTTGTGAATGTAACCAAACTGTTACGCGCTGTCACACTTTCTGGACAGTGGCTTTTTTCAGAAATTTCTCTGTAAAAGATACCGCCGTTGGTGTTTTTGCAAGCCCTCCCGCTGCGGTTTCCTTCAGGCTGGGGTGCATTAACTTGCCCACTGCGGCCATGGCTTCCACCACCTCATCCAGCGGAATAAAACTTCTGACATCAGCCAACGCCATCGTGGCAGCAGCACCTGCCTGAACCCCCGACAACCCGTTGCGCAGAACACAAGGTACTTCAACCAGACCCGCAACCGGATCACAGACCAAACCCATTAAGTTTTGCATCGATATTGCCGCCGCATTGACCACTTGTTGCGGAGAGCCAGCCATCATTTCAGCCAGACCCGCAGCAGCCATGCCGCTTGCCACACCAACTTCCGCCTGGCAGCCTGCAGCAGAGCCTGATAAAAACAAGCGTCTTGCAGTGATTTCGCCAATTAAGCTCGCGGTTAATAGGCCCCTTACCGTTATTTCGGGTGACAGGTTTTTTTCCAGCTCAACAGCCAGCAATGCGGCAGGCACTGAGCCACTGCCCCCTGCCGTTGGACAGGCGACAATTTTTTTCATTCGGCTGTTTTCTTCAAGTGTCGCCAACCCAAAAGCAATCATATTGATTTCAAGTGCTGACAAAAAGGACCGGTCCGGATTTGCCGCAGAAAAGGCCAAAACACGCTTTGCATCTCCCCCTGACAACCCGCTGAGTGACAACGTTTCAGAGTCAATGCCCTCTTGAACCGTCAGCCGCATTTGATGCAAAATGGTCTCCATTTTTTCCAAAACCTGCGACTCGGTATAATCGGAGCGGGCCGTTTCATAATCGAGTGCAGCCTGGTAAACCGGGACATTGTTCTCGGCACAATACGCTAAAAGGGCTTTAAAGCTGTCAAAACCTGTCATAAACCTATTTTTTCTTGCTGAATCTAAATTACGGGCAGTTGGTCAATGCAATACACATTAAAAATGTGGTCAATGGTAGAAATTGCGTTAATGGCCTTAGAAGAGGGCAGCATATCCATGGTAATGGTCATGTGGGCATCTTTGCCCCGCTGGTTACGATAACACAACAGCCCGGCAATATTAACGTTCTGGTGCGCCAAAATATGGGTAACCAGTGCAATCATGCCCGGTTGATCTTTATAGTAAAGCAGCAATGTGGGCTGCTCGCCTTTTAAATTGACTGCCCTGCCATTAAAGCTGGACAGATAAACGCGCCCACCGCCCGTAGAATGACCCGTTACAGTCACTGTATGCTGATTTTCCAGAACCAAATCGATAACAACCGTATTGGGCGGGTAATTGTTTGCCCGTGTGGACGTAACAAATTGGTAACAAAGTTTACGCTGCTCGGCAATTTCAAAGGCATCACGTACGGCATTGTCATCCACCGAAAATCCCATAATACCGGCAAGCAGGCCCTTGTCTGTGCCGTGCCCGTAGTAAGTGTGGGCAAATGAATTAAACAGGGTAAACTGAACACTGACAACCTGCGAACCGGCAAGCATTCTGCACAGGTTTGCAATGCGCACTGCCCCAGCAGTGTGTGAACTGGATGGCCCGACCATTATTGGGCCCGCAACATCGAATAAAGAGCTACCATTCATTGCTAAAGCACTTGTTTAAAAGATTTTTTGATGGACTTGCTGTGGATTTTTGAACTGGTTTTTTCAGTTACCGTTTATCTGAAAAACAAATTGGCTTACTTCTATGATTAAAATCAAAAAAAAGACAAATTGATGCCCCCTGAAAAACTGTATTCTTCTGTTACAATTGTAATTGTTCCTCTATTCAATGTAATTTTTTGAACTTTTTAAAAAAATGTACCTTTTTTACGAGAACTATGCTATAGATATATTAAAAGACAATTTTGTGCGATTTCCCCTGTTCCAATCGATGTAAATTTTCAGGTGTTTCTCAATTACTTTACATTTTTGATCGATTGATTATAATTTAAAGCACGGTTGATAAAAAATATTTTCCCATCATGCTTTATTCCCCGACTAATTCGAAGTAGCAGCTTAATACCGTCGCTTTGGCTTAAATTTCCCATACGGCATTCAAAAGCGATTTTTTTGAAACAACATCGCATTTAACTATTATAGAGAATAGCCAATAAATACAATTCTAATTTGCTAAGAAAGCACAAGCTCCACCCCTGTAAAGCCTTTATGGCCGGCATAGTAAGCCCTTACATTGGCTGTTTATAGTTAAAAAGTTCTATATATTAAAGACATACGGATCCAATCATTTCAATGTTTACAAATCAATGTTCAAAGTGTGGTGAGGTTTTTGAAACCAAAAATCCCAAGCGGGTTATCTGTCCTAATTGTCTTTACCCTGAAGGGGCAGCCCCTCAGTCACCTCAAAAGGGTCCACCTTCGAGACCACCAGCTTATGCTCCTCGCTCAAGTGGCGGATACCCACAAAAAGCACCCTTCAACCAGCAAAACAGACAACCAAGTGGCTATGCTGGAGGAAGCTATACCCCACAAAGACAGGGGGGCGGATTCCCTCCAAGATCAGGAAGTTATGCACCCAGAAGAGGTCCTCAAGGCGGTTATGACAACCGACAAGGCGGCTATAACAGTGGTCGACCGGGTGGCGGTTTTAGACCCGGTGGCGGACGGCCTGGCGGTGGCGGCGGACGACCTGGCGGTGGTGGATTCAGACCGGGTGGCGGACGGCCCGGTGGTGGGCGACCTGGTGGCTTTAGGCCTGGCGGGAAGCCTGTTAACAGAAGGCCAAAAAAACTGCTGGTCACCAAAGAGCAATTGCTGGAAATTGAAAAACTTTATAAAGTCACCCTGCCACTACCAAACCCAGATATTCACGAGGTTATTGGCGAGAAAATCGATTTAGCGCCCAGCAAAGTGTTTTTTGGCATTAATTTGGTCAGAGATAAAATGAAACTGCCCAAGCTAGAATATCCCAAGAGAAAATTGGCAGTAACCCCTGAGCAATTAATGGCCATTGAAACCTTGTATGAGCCTTATCTGCCATTGCCACCATTGGGCATTCATAAAATTATTTCAAAACAATTGCGGATGGATGAGTGGCGGGTACACGTGGCGATTGGTTTAATCCGTAAAAATAAAAACCTGTCACGCTGGAATGAAGAACGTGATGATTTAACGGATGAAATGATTGCTGCTCAAGAAAAAAGCCGGATAGAACAAGCCGAAAAAGAAAAGAATAAAAAGAACAAAACAGAAGATAAAAAAGAACAAGCGGAAAATAAAGAAGAAAAGCAAGAAAAAGAAGAATCATCCGAAAAAGCGAGTGAAAATAAGAATCAGGACGAGCTAGAAAAAAAGACCGAAAACAAGGCCGAGGACGAGCCTGAAAACAGCACTGAAAATAAAAATGAAACCCAGTCGTCAGAAGGGCTTGAAGTACCGGAATCGAGTGAAGCAGACAATACCTCCGATGGTGGATTGCCTGATCAACAGGCCCAAAACGCTGATGAGCCAAAAGCAGAGAAGACTGCACTGGATCTTTCTGACTCGAAATCTGATGATAAAAAAACAGCTGATGAAGCAGAGGATTCAAGCACGGCAGTGACAGAAAACAGTGACGCTGAAGAAGAAGTTGCAGTATCTGCTGCCCCCAAACGCCGTGGGCGTCCGCCTGGCAGTAAAAATAAAAAATGAAGCCAATCCGTTTTTAATGCATTGACCAGGAAAAGCACGTCTGGATTTACGCACTTTTTTTATTGGGCAAAAATTTATTAGACAACAATATTTTATAAAATGTATTACAAGTGGGCTATTGTCTGGTCAAAAGCAGAAAGTCGCAACGGGTTGGGTTTTTTCAAAAAAATTTGTGAGTAAATTCTTATTCGTCCTTCAATTTTTTTTATTGATTGCTTGTATTGTTGCCACAACAATGCAAGGTTTGACCGCTGAAAATTTTTATCAGACAGGACTGAGCCACTATAGCAAGGGGCATTATAAAGAAGCCATTATTGGCTTTAACCAGGCACTGAGTCAAAACCCCAGCAACACGAACACCCGTTATTATTTGGCAGACAGTTATTTAAAGTTAAACCGGCTTAACCTGGCTGAAAATCAATACAGAACTATTATTCGCATGGCCCCGGAAAGCCAGGCTGCCAGATTGTCTCAACTGGCATTAACCCGACTCTCGAAGTTTTTACAGGCCCAAAAACAGGGCCAAAGCAGTTCCGTATCTGCCTTAAAACAAAACAACGGGCAACGCCTCGATCGCTATACTGGGGGAATGCTACCGGACAGCCAGAAAAACAATTACCTGGAACGGGTGAAAGAAGCCGGTCAATATATTCGTTGGTCGCTGGTCAGCGGGCCTGTCAAGGTGTATGTTGAAGAAAAGCCTGAAAATATTAACAATTTTGAGCCTGGTTTTTACAACAGCGTCAGAAAAGCCTTTTTATTGTGGTCCAATGCCTTGGGCAGGCAATTAGAGTTTAACTGGATTAATGCCCCTTTTCAGGCAGACATTGAAGTGTCCTGGATCAATGCCATCGATAAAAACGGCAACTTCAAAGACGGAGAAACAACCTATACAGCCGGCTTGACCACCCCCACAATCCAGAATGACCGTCTGGAGAAAATGTCGATACAAATTGCAACGTTTGACATACAAAATAAGCCGCAGACTGCTGAAACCATCTACGCTGTTGCCATTCATGAGATTGGACACAGCCTGGGCCTGATGGGACACAGTGATGTTCAGACAGACATTATGTCCCCCCAAAACGCATTGGTTACAAAACTCACCGATCGCGATCTCAACACAATCCGGCTGCTATACCAGCTAAACCCTGATATCAGCAACTTGGAACCAGGCTCAAAGACGGTTTCCAAAGAACGCAGAATTGCCTTAACCGCTGCATTGGATAAAGCCATTGTTGATGCAGAAAAAAAGGCGAACACCCAAGACGATGCCCTTTCCTGGGAAAACCTTGGCATATTGTATTTTCAAAAAGCCAATAAGCTGCGAACAAGTGAAAGCAGTTTTTTTGAGATCCAAAAAGCACAGCAACGCTTATTTTTCAAAGCAAAGCTGGCATTTGAAAAAGCCAGCCAGAAAGAACCCGAAAACAGCGGTACTTTAAATAAACTCAGTATTGCCTACCAAGGCCTTGGCGATTTTAATATGGCAACAAAAACCATTCGAAAAGCCATTGCACTGGATCCCAAAAAAGCGGAATACCACAAAATGCTTGCCTGGTATTTAAGCCAACAGGGTCAAAAAGCTGAGGCCCGCAGCGAGCTTGACATTTACCTCAGAGAATATCCGGAATCAGCAGGAACCGAAGAGGTACAGCGCATCTTAGACGCTTTGCGCTAAATGTGCTTTTTGGTTAATTTTTCTCAAGCAAATTTATATTGACCGTACTTTACGGAATGGGCGGTCTTAAATTGACACACCGTCGCCATTGACGGAAAATCTGAATGACCGTATAAACCAACCAGAATTTTGGGTTCCTTTTGTTATGTCTAATCTGTCCAAACCAACAGCCAAAAAATCCTCGAAACGAAAACCACTTTCCGTTGAGCGACTGATGACTATGTTTACCCTGTACTTTTTTACAGGCGTTCTTATCGTTCTTCTGATTCCATCGGGTTCACCAGCAAAAGCCATTGCAATGACCCTTTATGCACTGCTTGTATTTTGGTCAATGTTTCGTTTCGGGTTATAAACAGAAAGTCAGCGGGGTATTATGGAAAAACGGCCACTGGGAAACACTGAAATCCAGGTGAGTAAAATCTGTCTGGGGACTATGACGTGGGGCGATCAAAACACAGAGGCAGAGGCCCACGAGCAAATGGATTTTGCCCTTGAAAATGGGATTAATTTTTTTGACGCCGCAGAACTTTACCCCGTTCCGCCCAAGGCAGAAACGGCGTTTCGAACAGAAGCCTATATTGGCAACTGGTTTGAGCACCGGAAAAACCGGGGAAAAGTAATTTTAGCAACCAAAGTCTGTGGGCGTTCGGCCCGAATTACCTGGATGCGTGACGGTCAGCATTGTTTGGACCGAAAAAATATTGAAAAAGCACTGGATGACAGCTTAAAACGATTAAAAACAGATTACATTGATCTGTATCAGGTGCACTGGCCAGACCGGACCACCAACTTTTTTGGACACCGTGGTTTTGTCCACCCGGCGCAAGAAGAGCATACCGTTTCTATTGAAGAAACACTGACAGTGCTCGGCGATCTCGTCAGTGCAGGCAAAATCAGAACGGTCGGCATTTCAAACGAAACCCCCTGGGGGATGATGCAATACCTCAACCTGGCTGAAAAAAAAGGGCTGCCCCGTGTTGTCAGCATTCAAAACCCGTACAATCTGCTGAACCGTCAGTTTGAAGTGGGCCTTGCAGAAATGGCCGTTAAAGAACACTGTGGCCTGCTTGCCTACTCGCCTTTAGCCTTTGGGATTCTTTCAGGCAAATACCTCGAAAATCAGTGGCCCAAGAATGCCCGGCTCACCCTTTTTCCGGATCACTTTGGCCGCTACAACCAGGAAAATGCAAAACTTGCCACTGAAGCTTACGTACAGCTTGCAAAAACCCACGGGCTCTCGCCTGCAAAAATGGCACTGGCTTTCGTAACCCAACAAGCCTTTACCACCAGCAATATTATTGGTGCAACCACAGTAGACCAGCTGAAAGAAAACATTGAAAGTGCAGCCCTTCATCTTTCTGATGAAATCCTTCAGGAGATTAATGCCATCCATGCCCGTTACCCGGATCCTTCACCATAGCGGCTTTTTTATTAAACATTTAACAAAAAGAGCCTTGCCCAGCCTTTTAGTCAATCTGGCCTTTTTACTGTGGGTAGGTGCAGTGGCCCAAGCTGAAGAAGTCCAGGTTACTCTGCTGCAGCTGAATGATGTTTATCAAATGACCCCCACAAAATTGATGGGGTCGACCCGAGAAACTGGCGGGTTGGCGCGCGTGGCAACCCTTAAAAAAGCCGTTGAAAAGGAAAACCCCAACACGGTTTTTATCCTGGCTGGCGACACCCTGTCTCCATCGCTGGCGTCATCGGTTTTTAAAGGCAAGCAAATGATTGCCCTGTGGAATCAGTTGGGCCTGACACTGGCAGGGCTGGGGAATCATGAATTTGACTTTGGGCCTAACGTATTAAAGCAACGCATTCAAGATTCCACATTTCCCTGGGTAGCCAGCAATATCCAATCAGCGCCTGAAGAAGAATCTAATCAACTGGGAACAATCCCTTATAAAATTCTTTCATTGGGTAGCATTAAAATTGGATTTTTGGGATTGCTAACACCAGAAACAGAAAGCAGCTCTTACACAGGAAAGAAGATTGCCATTACCGATCCGGTTGTTGCTGCACAAAAAGCCATGGCCATTATGCAAAAGCACCATGTTGATGCCGTGATTGCGATTACGCACCTCTATCTGGATGATGATAAAAAACTGGTACAGGCCCTTAGCGCATTTCAAACACCCACAGCAGATCACTTAGATAACAACGCAAAGAATAAAAAGCCCCTACTGAAACTGGTTGCAGGGGGCCATGAGCATATTGTCTTGCAATCGGTTGTCGACGGAATCCCTATTCTTAAGGTCGGCTCTGATGCAGCATTTCTGGGGCGGTACGATCTCAATTTTGATGCCGACACGCACCAGTTAACCAGCCTGGATATCCAATTAATGCCAGTGGATGAAACGATTGAGCCCGACCCTGAAATTCAAGCCAGTATTAATCAGTATACAACGGCACTGAATGCCTCTTTGAATCAAACGGTGGGACAAACAACGGCACCGCTGAATGCCCGACAGCAAGATAACCGATCGCAAGAAACCAATCTGGGCAACTGGATTGCTGACAGTTTCCAAAAAAAATACCAGACAGATTTTGCGATAGTGAACGGGGGCAGCATCCGGAGCAATACAGTTTATCCAGTGGGATCCATTACCCAACGGCAGTTAAACGCTGTTCAGCCTTTCGGCAACACTGGGGTTATATTAAAGGTATCAGGGATAACATTAAAGACGCTTTTTGAACACAGTGTCAGTTTAATAGAAACAAAAGCTGCTGGCCGTTTTCTGCAAGTCTCTCGGCAAGTTGATGTTGTGGTTGACCCCAAAAAGCCTGTTGGCAAGCGCATTGTCAAGTTGTTGGTAAATAAAAAGCAAGTGAAACCCACAGACAGTTTTTCGGTTGCCATGACCGATTTCCTGGCTGGTGGCGGTGACGGCTATGCCATGTTAAAACACTGTCCCCGACTGAATACTAAGCGTAACAGCTCAACCCACTCACCCTCAAAAGAGATTGATATTCTTATTGAGGCGTTGAAGAGAGAAAAAACGATTCATCCAGCCGTTGATGGCCGGATTCAGTTCTTATAATTCTGACACAAGGACCTGTGAATGATTGAAGTAACCCGGCTTAATGGCAGCATTTACTTTTTAAACCCTGAAATGATTTTAACCATTGAAAAAACCCCGGATACAGTCATTACACTAAACAGCGGCGAAAAATTGCTGGCCAAAGAATCCCCCGAGGAACTGCGCCGTCGTTTTATCGCCTATAAAAAAGAACTGTTTGCTGGTCCCTTTTAATGTTTCTCTGGTAAAACCCAGAACAAAAAGAAAGTGCTAAAACGGTTAGTGTGAACTGAAAAAAATTAAAAACCTTAGCACAAAGTTTTATTTATTTGTTTTTATATTAATAAAGGTTTTAAGTCAGGTTATTCACTCTATCTGATTATATAGATAAATATATATTGCCCCAAGTGCAATTGCTCTCTGTGTTGCACGTCGTCACTGAATCAGTGTTTTGCTGATGCCTATCTAAAAATTTTTTACACTGTCTGCCTGTATTTAAAAAAGAGAAAAGAGGGTTATAAGGTATGAATCCAACATATTCTTATTCTGCAGTTGCGCCAGAAATTTACACCAGCTACTTTGCTGGTTCTGCGCCCAACCCAGAACACAATGTAGCGGTTGCATTGCAACCGAATTATTCTGCAAGCAATCCAGCTTTTAATATGCAAGATTACACAACCTATTATGATGAAAGACCAGTGCAATATATCCAGCAAAATTACACCCCGTACAACGCAAGGCCTCCCCAAGAAACAACGCCAAGCAGCAGTTTATACAGTTTTAGCAATTCTTTAGAGTTTCCACAAACCCATTCTGAACAGTTTAGACCCTATGATTCAAACCAATTAACAGGTTTTAACGCAGTGCCAACCTATTATTCTAATCCCAATGTATTATCACAGCCGCCCAGAAATTATTCAGACCCGGTATTTCAAACAAATCCTGTAACTGATGATTATTTCCCTCAACCGGTATATTCAAGCAGTAACCGCTATTCAGCACAAAATCTTGCAACTGCTGGTCTCCTCAATCAGCAGAACAATCCGCCAAACAATGCTGAACCACTATCAAACAGCTGGCCTCAACACAACACATACAGCAGTCAAACCAATTTACGTCCCCCAGGTACCTATTATGGGGCACATATGCCAGAGTCTTTAGCCAGTCTACTGCAGCAAGCAGAATCACTGGCACAGCAAACAATGAACGACCCTATGTTTTCAGGGTCCACCGGCTTAGATACGACTGCCAACTTTGGTCAAGAAATTTCTCCTGGATCAGGATCTGGTAATCATGTGACTTCGGTTCCTTATGCGCCCCCTTCATACGGATACGGAACGCCAAATTATACAGGGGATACTATACCGACAAAATTACTTGGCCCTCCAGGTGAGGGGCTGATTTCTACGGATATTATGTATATGCCTATTGCATAGTATATAAAAAAGATGTAACAAAAAGTCCTTATTCAGTGTTTTTATGCAAATAAGTTGTTTACAAATGATTACTTTACAGGGTTGTGTCAAGATGTGTCAGAAAAACAAAGACAAGAGTAGATAAATACGGAACTTGGTTTCATCAGTTTTAAAACAAATGAATTGATGACACTGTTTGATGAACAGCTTGTCTTCTGCCCTGAAAAGCAACACCGTAGACAGCAAGTAAGTAGATAGTAGTCAATAAAATTGGAGTATGAAGGCAATGAATATATTGTTGGGATATAGTCAAGGAGGTCATTTTGATACAAAACGATTTGATCTGTTTGATGAAGAAGATCATGATGAAGAGGAATCTGCATCAGGCTGGCGATCAAATCTGATTTTTGGTGTGTAAACTAAAACACATCAAAAAAGTAAAACAACCGGTAGACTTTATGTTAACCGGTTGTTTTTTATGTTAAAAATTGTTTCAATTTTTCTACGATATAACAACCATAATTACTCAGTTGGGTTTTATGCAACCATCAAGAGAGTGGAATATATAAAAAAATAATGGATTGGTCTATTACAACCAATGGATTTGGGTAAGGTTATAAAATTAATTTTGCGATAAATCGTAACAACAATAAAATAGGGAGAAAATAGTATGACAATAGATGCGGCAGCTGCAGCAAAAATTGTAAACAATGGTGCCTACAATGTAGAAGAAAATAGGGATCAAGAAGACGATGCTGAACAACTCAAGGATGTAATGTTTCCACCGAGTGAATTTAACAAAGGCTATGGGAATGCACCCGATGAGCCCAGTATTTTCTAACAGGCCTGGCGTGTAAAAACATCGAAGAATGATTAAAATCTTAAAACTTTAAGAAAAAAAGGAGAGTCATTGAGTATATCTACTATTAACTCAGATTACAAACCATCAACTCCAGAAAAAGTTGAACCGCGTAAGCAGGATGAGCCCAAAGGGCTTGAAGCAAACAAGCAAGACAGTTCTCTATACTGGGGTGAGAAAAATCTAATTACCGGATAAGAAAGCAATATTTCATTAAATATAATATAAAATGACAAGCATTTTTTAACTCTAAAAATTTTTATACTTGCTGCTAGCAAAGTTCTTGTTGGCAGCAAGTTAATAGATCAAAGTTTTCAAATTCTTTAAAAAAACTAAGTAAAAGTTTTTTTAGAAGTATCATCAATATAGGTTAGGCACAAACTGCATATCCCCATCAAGCGAAGCAAGTCAACCAAGCTCTATCTGAACCTTGATATTATGGTTGACTCTTTTAGAGAAAGATTTAGAGCTTTATCGAAACCAGGTCAACATTTTAATAGACCAGAAAATAGTAAACCTGCACTCAAGAAACAGTAATGCACTGGCTGTTCTTGCGAATACATTATTTGACAATGTTTTCGAATAGAAATTCTGAAACCAGAAGGTACAGTAGTAAGCATGAACCTGTCTTCAAGTTCAAAAAACTTATCTATGCCAATTCTGCGGTTTTGTCAGCATTGAGCTGAACGTATTTTTCTTGCCCTTCAGGCATTTCATCATCCATAAAAATAGCACTCACTGGGCAAACAGGCTGACAAGCTCCACATTCAATGCATTCATCAGGATGGATGAACAACTGAGACTCACCGTCAAATTCATAGATACAGTCAACAGGACAAACATCTACGCAAGCTTTGTCTTGTACACCATCACAATCTTTACCAATTACAAATGGCATTGCAAATTCCTCCGAAAAAATAGTTTAAATTAATGGGTATTATTTGGATTTGTGAGAAACTTTAAAATCAGTTTTTTATATCAGTTTGAGACTGTAGAGAATAATTTTTACCAATAAATTTTTATATTTATATTATACCAAGTCCATAAAAACTTAAGTTGAGAATTCTCAATTAAAAGGGTCAATCAATTAAATCGCGACATGCATCACTTGAGTGTCTTCAGCAACACGGCCTTGTGCTTCAGCAATTAAATGCTCATAGCCAGAACGCCCCATTAATGCGTAAGTGTATTGTTTTGCCAACTCTACACCTGGCTGATTAAATGGGTCGATGTTTAACAAAGCACCTGCAATGGCTGTTTTGACTTCCAGCATGTAGAGCAACTGTGCCAGATAATACGCGTTGACCTCAGGCAATGTAATTGTCATATTTGGACGTTGATTGCGAGTCAGACTGGCCCGGGTCGACTGGAATTCTGCATTCATCAGTGCACTGAGTGGCTTGCCGTTTAGATAGGTTAAATCGGGTGTGTCTGTAAATTGATTATCAGAAATCGCAATATCTTTTGTAGGACTGGCAACTTCAATAAAAGTAAAGACTTTATCAAATGGCCCTTCATTGTAAAGCTGAACCTGAGAGTGTTGATCGGTGACCCCAACCGCCTTGATTGGGGTTGACCCCACAAAGACATCATCTCCATTCAAGTTTTTTTGTTTGCCCAATGATTCGGCCCACAGCTGAACCATCCAATCAGCAACAGAGGCTAAGCGAAAAGAATAGGGCATAAAGACGGCCATGAATTTGCCTTGCTGATACAGCTGAATCTGAATTAAAGCTGCTTGGGCAGCAATATTCTGGGACAGGTCTGGCAATTGCAACTGTTGGTCGATAGCCTGTATCCCCGATTGAATTTCATCAATAGAAATCCCACACAACGCTGCTGGCAATAGACCCACTGCCGAAAAAACAGAAAACCGGCCGCCTACATCATCAGGGACTTCAAAGGTCTGGTAACCCGCCTGGTCAGCAAGGGGTCGAAGCAAGCCTTGTTTGGCATCGGTGATGGCAACAATATGCTTTGCAATGGCTTTTTCTTCAGCAATGTGGGTTTCAAGCCAAGCTTTGGCAATCATGAAAGCACTCATGGTTTCAGCAGTTGAGCCGGACTTTGAAATCACAATAAACAGGGTGCGTGATGGCGTTAAAATATCCAGTAGCCCATTCATTTGATCGGCATCCACGTTTTCAATGAAATGATAGCGTGGACAACCGTTTCGTTTGTCTGCAGGCAGCTGATTCCAGTAAGGATGAATAAGGGCTCTGAGCAAGGCATACCCTCCCAGTGAGGAGCCGCCAATACCCAGCACAACCATATCATCAAATTGCCCGGCAACTGTTTTTACATAGTCGTTTATCTGTGTTTTTAATGCTGTGTTTTCACCCAAAGTTAACCAGCGGCACCATTGGCCAGGGGTATTTTTCTTCGCATAGAGATCATTGACAATACTGGCAATGCGGTCTTGGTTGTCTTCAAAAACTTTTTCCAGCAATAACCCATTGGCTTGCCCCATTTTGTTGCTATCCAATTGGTTGCTGTGAGTATTTTCATAATTTAGCTCAATTAGGGGGCGCATTGAATTCCTCACAGTCGTTAATAAAAGAAGAAAAAAGTTCAAATTATAATTATGCTATATTAGCGCAATTGAGGTGATTAAGTAAAATAATTCAAGAAGACAAATTGTCAGGAGTATTTTACGCTCTTACTATAATTTTGCTAAGTTTGGCATGATAAAAGATGGGTTTTTAATCAATGATAAATTTTACAAGCTATTTTAAGCCTTACGTAACACCCAGACTGAGTTCTAAAATAGCAAAATCAAATGAATCTCTAATTGCCAGTTCGGTAACGGATCCAGAAAAAACAGCAGTACAACTACCTGTTGAAAGACAATCACTAAAATCTAATATTTTTGAAAAACTTCTTTTAAAGGTAGGCCTACCTTTTCTAGCAGTAGGCGCATTAGGAGGTATTATTGATTTAGGAGTCAGGGGAGCAGATTTGATGAATTTTTTTCACAATTTGTACCGTGACCACTTAGATACGGTGAACAAGGAAAGAAAAGATCAAAAAGATGTTGAAGTAAATCTCATTGAATCTTGGTTTGACTGCTTCAGCGTTATGTACGACCTCTATCAAATCAAAACAAAGAATAAAGTCATATCAGAGCTTTTGCAAGGCAAAAATACCAATCAATGGTATACCACATTACCGGACAGGCAAATGATTGAATTGGAACTAATTCAATCAATAGATGCATTTAATGAGCAAAACAGAAGGTATGTTGACTCGGTTAAAGAATTAATGATCAACACGACTGATTTTATTAACGCTTCGAAATCAGTCAAGCAAGAACCAGAACCCTTTAAAGCTATTTTAGACAATCGAGTAAAAGACTTGGATGCCAAGCTGACTTCACCAGATTACATCTCGAAAAGTGGGCTAATACAGGTTGGCAATGAAATTCAAGAAATAGCTGGCTCTCTTAAAGATCCAAATAGTGAGAAGCCTATGATTGACTCTCAACGCTATACCAGTATCAGCCATATCCTTCATCAGTTAACAGGTAACAGTGTTACACAGTACCGAAATTACAAGTTAAGAAGCCCATCAGGCCGCAGCATGTTCTCTTTTCCGGCATATTCAAATCGCACCTATATACCGCCACCAATTATAATCCCATTATCACAAGGATTTTCATCACCGTATCATTAAAACATTTGACTATTGACTTTTTTATTCAAAAGCATGATGCGATAGTAACCAAGTGGATAGCAACCAAGTGGATTCAAACTCAATCTATTGAAAATAAATTCTGTATTTTGTATATTATAGCTAGTTGCAAGGCTTTATCTTTACTTCTTTTTTATTTTTAATTCCCTTTTATAAAAAAACATTTATAATTAATTAAGGGCATTCAAATCAATCGGTTGCAACTAGGAGCTGTTTTTTAACAGCCATATTTTTTTGTTTGAGGTAGGCAGTAATTATGAGCTTCTTTCCACTAGAGAGTAAAATTAACAAAGTTAAACCTAAAGTTCAGTTTTCAGGGGAAAAAAAGATTAACAAGCATCCCCAAAAGAACTCGGGGCCTTCCAAACCATCTTTTGACCACCCCCCACCTTCTTTAAAAAAACACAAACTAGATATTCAAGGTTAATAAAAAATCAAAAAACAAATAATGCTTAACCTATCAAAACCCCTTTATATTTCTTTGGTCTTCCTGATCTTAAACAGTGGTTTTTCTTATGCACTTGGAGAAAAAACCCTGCCAGAAGCCCAAAAGAATTTGCCCGCCATATCTTTGGTTAAAACGGGAAATAAAGCAGTTAATACAGCACTAACCCAAAAATTGTCTGCTAAACTTGAAACCGCAGACGAAAAAGCCTTGCACCAGATTCTTCAAAACTTGCTGGAAGCAGCCAACACCCATGATATCAAAGCGTTATTAAAGCACTATTCACCCCATTTTATTAGTGGTGACAGCTTATCACTGAAGGACGTGAAAAGCCTGATTGAAGATACCTGGAAGGCTTTCCCCGACATTCAATACACTTCTAAGCTGATGGAAATGCGGGTTAACGGCAAATGGGCAACCATTGAAACCATTGATGAATCAGTCGCAACAGCAGACATTGACCCGTTAATCAGCCAAAATCCCGGTAAAATGCGCAGCCGTTCTCGAGCCATTTTATACCTGCAAAAAGTAGGCAGCCACTGGGAAGTGGTCAGTGATGCCACACTGTACGAAAAAGCACACATTGTATACGGGCCTTTTGATGATGTGGACATTGATGTGCAAAGCCCAGAGCAAGTTTTTTCGGGTGAAGACTATACTGCCAAGCTGATTGTAAACCCGCCCAAAGGAACTGTTGGATTTGCCAGTCTCACCAAAGAGCAATTAACCCATCCCCACCAAAAAACAAAAGACAAATTTCGCACATTATCTGGGCTGCCCAGCAATTTGGAACGCATTTTTGAAGCCAATACCACCAACACCAATGAAATGGTAACAGCCACCGTTGGATTTACCCAAATTGGGCAAGACAACCGCGATCGCCCGACCATACAGTTTAAAGGGGTCATTACCGTAGTCAAACGGGTCAATGTGATTTCTAAAAGCACTTTTGAACCTGGTAATAACACCTTAGAACTGGTTCGACACTCTGCAGACGGCAAAATCAGCTTTGTGCCTAAAAAAGAAAAGTCATCCAGTTCAAAACAAATGCCTGGAAAATCTGCTTCAGACAGCGCGCAAAAAAACCAATAGTTCTGTTATTATGAATTGCCGATGCAGAAAAGCAATTTAACAGAACACAAGAGATCGAAAAGCCAGCTTTGGTTTTACCGGGCACAGATGGTTTGTATTGCAGGACTTGCTGCAGTTATTGATCAGTACAGCAAGCACCTGGCTTTAACCCATTTAATACCGGGTAATTCCCTGCCTTTAATTCCCGATGTTATTCAGTTGTCCTTAGCATTTAATTCCGGGGCTGCTTTTAGTTTACTTGCCAATCGACCAGAATTTCTGCTGTGGATTTCAACGGGTTTGTTTCTCATTTTGCTGTCACTGAGCCTTTGGCAAGCAAATTCGTCTTTTATCCTGCGGCTGGGGTTTGGGTTAATTCTGGGTGGGGGCGCAGGCAACTTGTTGGATAGAATGTATACGGGTGCTGTAACCGATTTTATTGATGTCATACTGATTCATTACCCCATTTTCAACGGCGGTGATGTATTTATCTTTATGGGATCGTGTTGTGTGTTCATTCATTTTTTAGGCCAGCTTAAAACCAAGCAATCTTTTTGAAATAAAGCCTGTAATGCAGTCTTAATAGAAATCAATAATGACAGACAAACAACGTCCCCATAAAGCACAGAACAGCGTTCAAGAAACTGTTTACTCTTTTTCGGTTTTGCCGGAGCAAGACAACCAGCGCCTGGATAAATTTTTGGCTGAACAATTGCAGGCAGTCTTTGCCTCACGCGAACGGATTCAAGGCATTATTGCTTCAGGTGGCGTTTTTGTTGACGGCCATTGTGTTCAAAAGCCAGCGGCGCGGCTTGATGTCAATCAGACGGTTAATATTACTATTCCAGAAGCAACCCCAATTGCCATCGAAGCTGAGGAAATTCCGTTGGATATTGTGTACGAGGATGCTGAGATGCTGGTTGTCAATAAGTCAGCTGGCATGCTGACGCACCCCAACGGCCGGGTACAAACGGGGACATTGGTGAATGCGCTGCTCTGGCGTTGCGGGCAATCACTGTCTGGCATTAACGGGCAGTTGCGGCCCGGCATTGTACACCGTTTAGACCGCGACACCAGCGGGCTTTTGATGGTGGCCAAAACCGATTGCGCGCATTTGTCATTGTCTGCACAACTGAAGGCAAAAACCGTGAAACGAACGTATCAGGCCATCGTGCAAGGCGTGCCTGCTGATGAAACAGGCAGCATCAATTTGCCGATTGGCAGGCATCCAGTCGTCCGGGATAAAATGCAGATTCTAGATCCACCCAAAGGGCGGCCCGCAATCACCCACTGGAAAGTTTTGCAGAAACTGGGCAACCGTTTTGCGTTGCTTGAATTACAGTTAGAAACAGGACGAACGCATCAGATTCGCGTTCATTTGGCTGAAACCGGTCACCCGCTGGTTGGCGATCCCCAATATGGCACGGGGCTTGAAAAGATTCTTAAACTAAAAACAACGGGACAATTGTTGCAAGCCTACCAGCTTGTGTTTCAGCACCCAGTTAGCAACGATACGCTGTGTTTTGAAATCCCGCAAGACCCTGCGTTGACAACAGCTTGGTACTATCTAAGCGAACTGACTTGAAATCACCTTTTTGTAAAGTTTTATAACTTGAAATGCATTTTCAAATTTTCAGGGGGCTTGTATGGGTTATCTATCCCCTTGTTATTCAAACCTACCCATTCCCAGACTTTAATTTAACTGCAATTTTATGAATTGTTTATCTTTAATGATTTCATTCATTGCCCAGTCTGGTGCCATTGGTAATGCATTTTCAGACTTATGGCTGATCAGACCATCAATTTATCGTTCTAAGCAGGCATTTCTCTTATGACCCCAGGCACAGCACGTGTTAACCCAGTTTCTCTCCCAGAATCACAAAGCCCTGTTAAGCCGGCTCCAAAAATGGCTAGCCCAAGCCCCGACACCAAAACATCTCAAGCAAAGCAAACACTGCCTGGCTCGAAACAACCACCGATAGTCTCGACTGGCCAAGAAAAAAAGCCAACGCTCTCCCGTGCAAATGCACCACACCGTTTTGCCGGACGAACCAAACCAGTGCCTCCACCGCCTGTTAAAAAGCCAAGCTTTTTGCGAGGATTGATTTCTGCAGGTGAAGCAATGTTAACTGGCGATATGGTGGGCGCTACCGAGCACCTGATTTCTGCTGTTTTGGGTGAAGTGCCTGTTGAAAAGGTCTTAAAGACTGGCATTAAAACCAGTGTTTTGGGAACAGTTGCCTATGCAGGGACCCGTGCAGCTGGTGCTAAAGTTTCACCGGCAATGCTTGCGAGTATTGTAAAAAATGCAGCAGGCCAGCTGCAGACTGTAGCAACAGCTGCAGCAAAAAAGATAACCCTAAACCCCTTAACCATCGCCGATGGCATTCATACTGCTGCAAAAGCAATCATTGAAAAAACGACAGAAGGGTTGCAATGGGCTGCAAGTGCCAATCAGCGCTTTTGTGAAGCAGAACTTAAGAAATTAAGTGCTGCACACGCCCAGCATTATGGGCTGATACAATCATTCAGGTGGTTTTTCCGACCATTGAAGAAAGGCCCAAAATTGCCTGATCAATCGATTATCAGTGCGTTACGCTGCGGGGATCTGGAAAAGATCAGACAACCAGGCCTGCTTGAATCTGTATCGAAGTTATCCGTTGTCAAATACCCAGCCCATGTTTTGCGTTTGGGCACTTGGGGGGCCGCAGCAGCTGCTGTAGGTGTTGGGGCAAAGCGTTTTTTTTTCGGGTTTGGTCGTGAATTCGGGTTATCAGGTGAGGCGTTACGATTAAGCAATTCAGCTAATGAGGCGGCACAGCACTTGGATAGGATTAGTGCAACCGTTGCTTCCTTTTCGGCAAAAGCTGCTCAAACATTAGATGTTTTTAAAGCAAAAAAAGTTATAAAAAGCATAGCTGATATAACAAAGAGCATAGCTAATCAAAAAGGTCTTAAAAATACTTTGAGGGATCCTGTCAGGCTGAAACGCCAAGCTTTAGAAGCAGTTAAAGCTTCTGGTAAAGCTGCACTTCAATTGCTAAATGAAGATAAAGCAAGGCTTTACTATGTAGAACAATGGAGAAAGTTGTTAAAATCATCAATAATACCTGATCTCAAGCTCAAACAATTGGAATTTGATAATACAAGAGCAAAAACAGTGTCAGACATTGCTCAAATCCGTATGGATTTCAAAAAAACTGTAAAGACATTATGGCAAAATATACGCAGTCAGCTTTTGGCAGAACGTGCTTTTAAGATTCAACAACAAAGCTTAGCAGAACTAAGAGCTGCTGCAGCGCCTTTGGTGAAAAAACAAGAAGCAATTAACTGGTTTAAGCAGGTTGGGGCATTGGGTGTTATTAAACACAGTGTGGTTAAGCTGGCAACAAAAATAGGTGGGAAGGCAAACAAGGCCCTCGAAAATGGTATGGAGGCTTTTGCAAACTGGGTTATGCAAAGACGGACCCAGTCTTAATTAAAAAATCATAAGCTTTTCAATTTTTAGTTTTACATTAATTGCAAAGACAAGTCGGCATACCTTTGCCCTCACACCTCCTTTCGGACGTTTTGCGAGAAGGCAAGATTTTTCTCAAACTCACTTTATTTCTTTTACTTTGTTTCGTCAGGGTCCCTGGCTGGCCCCGAGTTTAATTTTTATTTTTCCCTGGAAAACTTCCAGGAGCCCAACCGTTTATTTACACTGACTGAAAAATCTGAACTCGCTACGGCTTCAGACACGTTTCAAAGTATTTTTTTCTTCTTTGCTCCGTCAGGGGAGAGACTTTCGCAGCCTCTCCCCTAACAACCCCTCGCCGCGTAAGCGGGAGGACACCCCCCGCTTAACACCCCCCGAATCAGTTGCATGTTTACGGTCATCCTACCTCCGTTACGGCTGCGGTTGCTTTCAGCAATCCTCACCCGTAAAGTCGTGTTCTGGGGTGATTGCTGACGCAATTTTACACCCCAGAACCGGTTGACCTCGCAAACCCGACAAAATTTCCCAAACTTGCTACGGAAGCTTTAC
>JBCDLA010000025.1:0-30757 GCA_038745945.1 Cyanobacteria bacterium P01_H01_bin.74
TTGCTTTCTTAGCCCAGCAGTTAAAATGTGATTTATGCCCTTTTTATGTAGTAAAAATAATAAATTTGCAAATACTCTTGAAAAAGACTCTTGCTTAATTTTTAAAACTAGCTTTCACTGAAAAAGGAAAAAATGCTCTAGGGTCTATTAACACTAATTACTTGCATTGTAAGCGCAAAATGAATGGGCATCATAAATATTTCGGCTAATTTTTCAAATGATTGCATACGTGATACGCTAAAAGTGATTAATTTATCGTATTTGCAGTAACATGATACCACCCAAATCATTGCTTAGGTTATATAGTAGGCTGGAAGAGAGTTATGGAACCGTCTAACCAGTTGGTTGCTGAACGAGATCTGAGCAGTCAAGAAACAAGTTTAGAAAA
The DNA here is from genome assembly GCA_038745945.1 of Cyanobacteria bacterium P01_H01_bin.74. Taxonomy (GTDB): domain Bacteria; phylum Cyanobacteriota; class Vampirovibrionia; order Vampirovibrionales; family Vampirovibrionaceae; genus JBCDLA01. Next base: position 389 of record JBCDLA010000025.1, read on the forward strand.
GACAACGAAAGCAAAAAAAAAGATCTCAGTAACATTACTGGGGGCTGGCAAACCATTTACCGGCAGCAACCCTGCTGTACTCTCACTAACCCCAGACAACCGGCTTGTACTGGACTGGGTCTTTGATGCCTTTTCTCCGTTTCAAACAAATTTTCACGTGGTCAGCGGGTACCACCACCGCCGGGTTATCCAGTCTTACCCGGATTTGGCTTATTCCATTAACCCGGAGTGGGAAAACACAGGCACTGTTGGCTCCTTGTTATATGCCCCCCTGGATGCTGGTAAAGATCATTACGTGCTTTACAGTGATATTCTTTTTCGCCGTCAACTCATCCAACAATTGGATAACCTGCAGGGCGATATCGTCTTGGCGGTAGACTCGCACTGGAAAAGCCGGTTTAAAGGGCGAAACGCGCTGGATTTGCAGTCAGCAGAAAAAGTCATTGTTGCGGCCTCTCAAACGCTTCATAAAATTGATACAGCCCTCAGCACTGAAGAGGCCGATGCAGAATTTATCGGGATTGTTCGTTTTTCACCGGCAGTGGTGCATGAAATCCAGAAGCTGCGCGATAGTCAGCGTGATACCCTAAAAAAATGGTCGCTGCCCAGTTTAATTCAATGCCTGATGGGGCAAGGCTTTACGGCAACAGTGCATGATGTGGCTGGTGACTGGGCCGAGCTGAATTACCCCCAGGATCTTGCCCGGTTTGTGTTGGGAACCAAAGCAGAAACCCTGAGCCGCTTACGCCCGTTGGTTTGTAAAAGCGTGATTGGGGAAAGTGTTATTGTGCCTTTTGCTGACTGGCAAGACAATCCGCAAGTTTTTTTGTCAGAGATCCAACAGGTTTTTTCAGGCAAGCAAGTGATTGTACGCAGCAGTGCCCGTAGTGAAGACTGCTGGGAAGCAGCCCAAGCCGGGGTCTTTTTGTCACTGCCCAATATTGATACCACCCGGCGTAACAACCTAAAAAATGCCATTGATCAGGTTTTCAACTCTTACAGTGATGGCAACCAGGACAATCAGGTTCTGATTCAGGAAATGCTGGATCAGGTCCAAGCAAGCGGCGTTGTTTTTACCCGCACACTGACCCATGGGGCCCCGTATTATGTTGTGAATTACGACGATCAGACTGGCCGGACAGACACCGTAACCCAGGGTGAGAACACAGCCCTGAAAACAGCAACGCTGTACCGATACGCAGCAGCCATTCCCGAAGAGGCCCCGCCATTTTTCAAAAAGCTGATTGCAAGCATTCAAGAGCTTGAGTTATTGGTCGGGCATTCGCAGCTGGACATTGAATTTGCCCTGTTGCCTGATAATACCATTTGTATTTTGCAGTTGCGCCCCCTGGTGGTCTCTGTCGGGCAGTCTGATGAGAAAGCCATTCAACAGCGTATTGAAGAGGCCAAAGGCCAGTTTTTGCAGAAGCAAACACCGCCATTGACTGTTGTTGGTGAAAAAGCCCTTTTTGGGGTCATGCCTGACTGGAACCCGGCAGAAATTATTGGGATCAATCCCAAACGGCTGTCTTTTGGACTGTACCAGGATTTAATTCTCAATGGGGTCTGGGCCACCCAGCGGGCGGAAATGGGATACCGTGATGTTCGTCCTCACCCACTGATGCATGCCTTTGCCGGCACCCCATACATTGATATTCGCGCCTCTGTTAACTCGTTTATCCCGGCCAGTGTGCCTGAGCCTCTGGCAGAAAAATTGGCCAATTACTACTTAAAAACTTTAGCAGAAAATCCTGCTTGGCACGATAAAATTGAATTTTCTGTGGTGCTGACATGTTTGAGTTTCAACTTTGATACTAACGCAGCCAAACTGTTAAACGCTGGGTTTACTGAGCCGGAAATAAACGGCCTGAAACAAGGCCTGGCTGATGTTACAAAAACAGCCATTAAAAATCTTCCGACCTATTACGAGACGCTTGTCATACTGGACGGGCGTTACAAGGCAATAGCCGCTTTAGAGCAACCGCCCCTTGAAAAAGCCTTTTGCCTGCTGGATGATGCCCGCCGGTTTGGGACACTGCCATTTGCTCATCTGGCACGTTGCGGCTTTATTGCAATCACGCTGTTAAAAGAGGCTGTTTCAAGACAAATTATTTCTGAGGAGCGCTTGCAAGCCTATCTGGCCAGTATTGAAACGGTTGCAAAAACCTTTTCACATGACTTTGATTGTGCGCAAAGCGGCAAAATCCCCTGGGAGCAATTTATTGAAAAGTTTGGACACCTTCGGCCAGGCACATACGACATCACGGCACTGCCGTATGCCAAAGCCCAGGACATGTATTTTGGGGCTACCAATTTTTCAACCCAAAAGAAGCCCCAAAAAAAGCCCCAAGATTTTAATCCAGTTTCAGCCCAACACCATGCCGTTTCCGTTTCTGATTCATCCCCCAGCTGGCGGTGGTTTAAAGCCACCTGGCAGTGGACTAACGAGGAAGAAACGCAACTGCAGGCAGCGCTGGATGCATTGGGACTTACGATTGAGATGGACACGCTGGATGATTTTTTAAGAAAAGCCATTGAAGGCCGTGAATATGCCAAGTACCTGTTTAGCAGAAACCTGAGCCTGGCCCTTGAACTTTTTGCCGACTACGGCAACAGTTATGGCATGGATCGCAGTGCCATGGCCCATGTTAGCCTGGAAGACCTGGTCCAGTTGCGTGCAGGCTTTGTGGCAGAGCCGGTTTCTGAGTGGCTCAAGGCATCCGCAAAAAAGGGAGCGAGCTGGTACAAACACACCCAGGCCATTGAGTTGCCTGCATTAATCACCAAGGTTCAAGACTTTGACTATTTTGTCTGGCAGGACAACGATCCCAACTTTGTGGGCGCTGGCAGTATTACAGCCCCGTTGTTCCATTTAAAGCCGGGCCAGGCCCCTACTGAAACACTGTCTGGGTTGATTGTGCTGATTCCTCAGGCTGACCCTGGCTATGACTGGTTGTTCTCGCATCAGATTGCCGGTTTGATTACAGCTTACGGGGGTGCCAACTCGCATATGGCTATCCGGGCTGCCGAATTTGGCTTGCCTGCTGCCATTGGGATTGGTGAAAAACAGTATCAGCTGCTGCAAAATGCATCGTATATTCAGCTGGATGCGGCTGCTCGAAGTATTCGCATTATTTAAATGACTGCATAAATGACCCCATAAGTACTACCCCAATGGCAAGTCCTTATAAATCGTATAAACGCATTGGCATCTCACAACGGGTTGAATCCGAAATCCGCTACCCGGAAACCAGAGACTGTCTGGACCAGCGGTGGGCTGGGCTACTTGAAAATCTGGGGTATAGCCCGGTCCCGTTGCCCAATGGCATCCGGCAGGTGAGCCATTACCTGGACACTTTGGCACTCTCGGGATTTATTTTAAGCGGCGGCAACGATTTGGCTTGTCTGCCGGAAAGCAAAACAAAGGCCCCTGACCGGGATTTATTTGAGACTGAAATTATTGCCTACGCTGAAAAGCATCGATTGCCGGTTCTGGGGGTTTGCCGGGGGTTCCAGCTGTTAAATATTCATTATGGCGGACAACTGAGGCCTATTTCAGGGCATGCTGCAACAGAGCATCGGGTTACCTTTGAGCCTATCGTGTTTCAAACCGAAATATTTCAGGCTCAAGACGAAACGGCTCAGGCCCAAACCGCTCAAACCTCCAGGCAAGGTCAAACAACACCAGCACCAGACCCCCGCCAGCGAATGGTCAACAGTTACCACCACTATGGCATCCTCAATGACGGGATGCTGGCACCCGCCCTGACGGTTATGGCCAAGGCCGATGACGGATCCATTGAGGCGGCTTGCTGTCAAGCATACCCTGTCTACGGTATAATGTGGCATCCGGAAAGAAACGATCCGCCAAGTGGCGAAGATTGCCGGTTAATCCGGGCGATACTGAATTAAGGCTGCTGTCATGCACACACACCAAGCACTTATTCTAGCCGCTGGTTTCGGCAAACGCCTAATGCCGTTTACGCAAACAAAACCGAAATGTATGCTTTCATTTCAGGGGAAAACCCTCCTGGACTGGCAAACGGAAGCCATGGCCGCCTGTGGTATTACTGACATCACGGTTGTTGCAGGCCACGGGGCAGCAAGTATCCCGGCAAAGTATCCCAAAATCATTAACGCGCGGTATGAGACCACAAACATGGTTTATTCTTTGTTTTGCGGGCACGCGCAATGGAAACAACAGGCCGATCTGATTATCAGCTACGGGGATATTGTTTACGAGGAAAAAGTGCTTGCCCAACTGCTGGCTGATGAGGCCCCCATCAGTCTGATCTTTGATAGGCAATGGCGTACGTTGTGGTCAGCGCGAATGAACAACCCATTGGATGATGTTGAAACTTTTGTGCGAAGGCCCGACGGCACGGTTTTGTCTTTGGGCCAAAAGCCGCGCACTGAAACCGAAGTTCAAGGCCAATACATTGGCCTCATTAAAGTCCGTGCAGACCGGCTCGAGTCTTTTGTACAGGCGTATGAGCATTTAAAACAGACAGAAAACAGCCAGCAAAACCGCATTGAGAATTTATATATGACGGATTTTATTCAACACCTCATTGATACGGGATGGCTTGTCAACGGGGTGGGCATCGATGGCGGCTGGCTTGAATTTGATACGGTCAGCGATCTGGAAACCTACCAGATGCTGGCACAAAACGGGCAGCTGTCTGAATTGATGGCATGGGATAACGCTTATGTTCCCACTGTTTAAGCTGGATGGACTTAAACAACTGCAAGCCTGTATGGCATTTTACTGGGTGCCGCGCAGCAAGCGATCGGTGGTCTTTTATGCAGAAGGACGCCGCCATTGGCCCCATCTTCAGCCGATTTTAACGGCCCTTTTGACGCAGTTTAATGAACCGGTTTGTTATTTAACGTCTGACAAAGCCGACCCGGCTTTTGCGTATGCCGAAGACGCTGCTGGAAACTTTCAGGCATTCTGGATTGGCGAAGGCCTTCTGCGGACACTGGTCTTAAACACCCTGAGCACTGAAGTTTTTGTTACCAGCCTGCCTGATTTGAATACGTTTTATCTCAAGCGTTCACCGCAAGTCAAACACGCCGTCTATGTGCATCATTCTCTGGTAAGCACTCATATGGTATACAATCCAGCCGCTTTTGATGCCTTTGATGCTGTCTTTTGTTCTGGCAAGCACCATATAGAAGAAATCCGAGCGCGTGAAAACCAATGCGAACTGCCTGCAAAGCTTTTGTTTCCTCATGGCTACGGACGGCTGGACACGCTGCTTCAAAACAATCAAATCCTGCCTAATCAATGTCAGACCCAGTTAATGCAGGCTCGGCAGAAACCTCAGGCCGAGCCGGATGATGCCGTCATTTCCGTTTTACTCGCCCCATCCTGGGGGAAAAATGCCATTTTGGAAAGCCTGGGCGAACGAAGCATTCAGCCGCTACTGGATGCTGGTTTTCACGTTATTTTAAGGCCACACCCGGAAACAAAAAAACGTTCGCCCGATATTCTGGCCAGGATTTGCAACCAGTATCAAGGACATTCCCGTTTTCAGCTGGATGACAATGTGGCTGGGCACGCATCACTGCAGCAATCGGCACTGATGATCAGTGACTGGTCTGGGGCGGCACTGGACTATGCCTTTGCCTATGAAAAACCGGTGCTGTTTATTGATGTCCCCCGGAAAGTGAATAACCCGGATTACCAAACGATTCGATGCGAACCGCTTGAAGTGAAAATTCGCGAGCAAATTGGCACTGTTATTTCCCCTGACAATTTAGAGGCAATGCCAGCAGCCATTCATCAGTTGTTGGACCTGTGCCCCGGTGGAGAATCCCTTGCAAAAAATGCAAAAAAATCGAAAAAATCAGCCCTGCACAAGGTGCGGGGAGACTGGGTCTTTAACTTGGGTCACAGTGGTTCTGTGGGGGCGCGTTATATTCAAACATTACGCTCTGAAGGAAACGGCCTGAAAACAGAAGGCTTTGAAGTCAATCTAGAACCAGAACCCTATTGGCAAGAATTGCGCTGGCTGATTGCAGGGCTTGTCTCGCCAGGCAAAACACCACAGGAGACCCCATCTGAAACGCTTTCTGTTCCTGTTTCTATTGATGTTCCTGGTTTTTTAGCACAACTGTACGAAAACCCCGGGCAAATTGCGTCCGATCCTGTTCTGCAATCCAATTTGTTTCGGCTTTCAAAGAAACTGGACCTGGGCCAGACGATTAACACGACTTATGACAAAAACTGGAAAAAAACGGCCGACCAATCCCCATTGCTACACTATTACTGGCCCATCTTGCTCTTGGCCTTGCTGACACTGGCTTTGCATCATCAAAAAAACAGTTCAGATGATCTGGCGGTTTGCATGAAATTGCTTAACAGTGTTTTTAAAGGCCTGGATCAATATCAATCACTCAGTACCCACTGGCCCTACTGTTACAAGCGGTATCTGATGCTGGCCAACTGCACTTTATCGCGCAGCACCCTGGCTTTGTCTGCTTTAAATGCGGCTTTATCCAATGCTTCTGCATTCAATGATTCTTCTATCATTCAGGGGACCACTCGCCATGACACCCACGCCCAAGACCCTTCCATTAACTGTTCTGCTGTATGAGGGACCCATTGCCCGGGCTTATTTATCTGCATTGTACGCTGCAGGATTTAAAGTTAAAAAAATAATCAGCCTGATTAACGTCGTTGATGCGGTCACCCAAAAGCCGATTGCGCCCAAAGCCCCGGATGAGGTTCGCATTCCGCTGGCCGAAAAAATCCAACGCCAGCAAATGCATTACTGGCCCCGGTTTTTCCATCAGAAATACCCGCAAGCCTGCCAAGCCATTCAAGACGCGTCTTCGACACTGTTAAATTTGCCGAAGCAGCTTTGGGAAAATCTGGTGGAAGATATGAATTACAATGCTTACAGCGACTGTATTGAACGTGTTTTGATCAACACACTGAAAGATCCGGCTCTCTTTAAAAAGTTGTCCAACGAACCGGCTGGCACAATACTCTACACAGGTGGGGGCATTGTCCCAAAAAGCCTGTTAAACATTCCAGGGCTTCGTTTTCTTCACATTCACCCAGGGTATTTGCCAGACGTTCGTGGGGCCGATGGTGTGTTGTGGTCAAGCCTGATTAAACAAGAAACGGCTGCCACATGCTTTTATATGGCCCCAGGCATTGATACGGGAGACATTATCTACCGTGAAAAATTTAGTTGTCCGCAATTTAAAATCGGTCAAGACCATTTTGACCTGAAAAGCCGGTACCGGTTGGTGTTTTCATTTTACGATCCATTCCTACGTGCTGCTGTCTTATTGCGAACGATTCAACAAGTTGCAGACCCCGACCGTCTCTCTTTGCAGGATTTGCCAGCTTTTCCGCAAGACACCAGCACAGGAACGACTTACCATTTTATGCACGATCGCCTCAAAAAAGCGGCTTTGGAGCAATTGTTTTTTTAAGATTTTAATAAAAAAATCTTAATAAGAAATTAAGAAATGATGGTTCAAAAAAAGGCTTAAGAAAAATTGAATAAACAGTGCCATTCTGAGAAAACTGGGATTCACCATTCGTAACTGGCCTTGTGCAGGGTAAACTAACATTTTTATTCTTGCTTGAGCATAAAAAATTGGCTGGCAAATAATAAGGCTAGAAAATAAAAACTCAAAAACTAAAATGCTGTAAAACAATAAATCCAGAAACAAGAGATGCCAAAAACCCTTGTCTTCCTGCTCGGGGATCAACTGAATCTGTCCATTGCTGCATTAAACCAGCTCAATAAAAGTAACACCATAGTCTTGATGGCTGAAGTCCGCCAAGAGAGCACGAAAGTGCCGTCTCATAAAGTGCGTACAGTCATGTTTCTCTCGGCAATGCGGCACTTTAAAGAAATTTTAACCGCCAACGGATACGCGGTGGATTACATTGCACTGGACACCCCTGACAATACCCACACACTGCATACAGAATTGAAACGGGCCTTGGACCGCCACAAGCCTGAGAAAGTCGTTATAACTGAGCCCGGCGAATGGCAAATACAGCAGGATCTGATTGCCGTTCTGGAGGCTTCAAAAGTTGCGTATGAATGCCGTGATGATGATTTATTTTTATCTTCTGTCAAAGACTTTAAGGCCCACGCCAAAGGACGGAAACAGCTTCGCATGGAGTTTTTCTACCGGGAAATGCGCAAGCGCTACGACATTTTGATGGAAAACGGCAAACCGTTGCAGGATCAATGGAATTTTGATGCCAAAAACCGAGGATCTTTTGGTAAAAAAGGACCAGGACTTTTGCCCATCGCCCCGCAATTTCCGCCCGATGAAATAACGCAGGCTGTTATTCAGACTGTGGATGCTCATTTCCCAGAAAACCCGGGGCAGTTGTCTTACTTTGACTGGCCGGTGACAACTGAGCAGGCCACTGTTCTGCTGGATTTTTTTGTGGCATACCTGTTGCCACAATTTGGCCAATACCAGGATGCCATGTGGACGGGGCAGCCGTATTTGTACCACTCAAAACTCTCAGCGGCCTTGAATTTAAAACTGTTGAACCCATTAACAGTCATTAAAAAAGCAGAACAAGCTTATTATGACGGACAAGCGCCTATTGAGGCGGTTGAAGGATTTATCCGGCAAATTCTGGGGTGGCGGGAATACATCCGGGGGATGTACTGGCTGTTTATGCCAGCGTATACCACCATGAATTTCTTTGATGCTGATGAGCCCCTGCCAGAACTGTTCTGGACCGGTAAAACCACGATGTATTGCCTTAAAGAGACGGTTCAGCAGACACTGGACTATGGCTATGCCCACCACATTCAGCGGCTAATGGTGACCGGTTTGTTCTCACTGATGCTGGGCGTTAAACCGGGTGAAATTCATGCGTGGTATTTGGCGGTTTACTTGGATGCTGTAGAATGGGCAGAATTGCCCAACGTGCTGGGAATGTCTCAATTTGTGGATGGCGGCAAGCTGGCATCCAAGCCGTATGTTGCCACAGGAAAGTATATTCAGCGGATGAGTAATTACTGCAATGCTTGCCACTACGACCCAGCGGAATCGACTGGCGATAAGGCCTGCCCGTTTACCACCTTTTACTGGGATTTTTTAGACCGCCACCAGAGCAAACTGAAAGCCAATCAGCGGATGGGCTTGCAACTGAGAAATTTAACCCGCCTGACTGATCAACAGCGTGAGGCTATTCAAGCCAAGGCCAAGGCTTACCGCAATGCTTTAAGAGCAGGAGGGCTATAAATGGGCAATCAGCTGGTCTGGTTTAAGCGGGATTTACGGGTGAATGATCATGCCCCGTTGATTGAAGCTGCAAAACGTGGCCCAGTTGTTTGTGTTTACGTGTATGAGCCGGAATTGTATCAGGCCAACGATTTTGATGCGTGCCACCTGGTGTTTATCAATCAGTCGCTGGTGCAATTGAAAGAAAACCTTGCGCGATTGGGATCTACATTGATTTGCCTGCATAATAACTTGCCACAAGCTTTTGAGTCCATCTGTTCTGCCTTGCAAATCCAACAGGTCTGGAGCCATGAAGAAACCGGGAACGACATCACCTACAAACGCGATATCCGATTGGGCCAATGGCTTCAGGCCCAAGGCATTGGCTGGACAGAAGTGCCGCAGACCGGTGTTGTTCGTCGGTTGAAAAACCGGGATGGCTGGGCCAGACAATGGCGCAAGCGAATGGAAAAACCGGTTCTCAGTGCACCAGACCCCGCGACTGATGGACTTGAGGCATTAAAATTGCCTGAGGGGTTTAACAATAATGACAGGAGCAACTGGAACGACTGGGATGTCGGCATACTGGATGCCAAAACCCTTGAGCTGGCCCCTTCAACCAAAAGTAAAGCCCTGGCCGGTGGTGAAAATCAAGCACACCAGACACTGAATGACTTTCTGAATGAGCGCGGGGAACACTACCAGAAGGAGATGTCGTCCCCGTTGGTTGCCTTTGACAGCTGCAGCCGAATCAGCCCGTATCTGGCCTATGGCAATCTTTCTATGAGGCAGGTGGTGCATCAGACCAAACAGCGGGTTGCAGCCTTGCAGGAAATCAAAGGTTACGGGTCAAACTGGCTGCGCTCAATGCGATCTTTTGAAAAGCGCCTGCACTGGCATTGTCATTTCATGCAAAAGCTGGAAGATGAACCAACCCTGGAATGGCAGAATTTGTGCCGCAGTTTTGACGGACTCCGAGAAAATGACTGGAACGACGATTACTTTGAAGCCTGGAAAAAAGGGGAAACCGGTTACCCGATGATTGATGCCTGTATGCGGGCCTTGCACCAGCACGGCTGGATTAATTTTCGGATGCGGGCCATGCTGGTTTCATTTGCCTCATACCAACTTTGGTTGGATTGGCGGCCAACGTCTGTGTATCTGGCAAGGCAGTTTTTGGATTATGAGCCCGGCATTCATTATTCTCAGGTGCAAATGCAGTCTGGGGTGACCGGCATTAATGCCATTCGCATTTATTCACCCATTAAACAGGTCCTGGATCAAGATCCGAAGGGGGAGTTCATTAAACAGTACTGCCCGGAGCTAGCTGCGTTGCCTGCCGAGTATATTGCAGAACCCTATACTATGCCGCCGCTGCTGCAACAGATGGCTGGTATTCAGATTGGCAAGGATTACCCGCTGCCGGTTGTTGATCATAAAACAGCCTACAAAGCAGCCCGAGACAAGATTTATCAGGCCAAGCGGACGCCTGAGACACGGGCACTGGCCCAAGCTGTTTTTCAGAAACACGGCAGCCGCCAGAACAGCCGGCGCCAGTCAGGCAGTAAACAAGGCAACAAGCAAGTCAGTAAACCAAGCAGCCAGATTCCCCAAGAGTCCGGCAAAATACTGCAAGAAGACAGCCAGGCCGATCAAGCATTTCAGAAGGCAGGCCATCAACAATGAGTCGGTGTTTTTTGTACTGGTTCCGAAATGATCTGCGCCTTGCTGACAATCGTGCGTTAACGGCTTGCATAGCGGCTTTAGATGCAGCCCATGATTTTCTTTTGCCCGTCTACTGCATGGACCCCAGACAATTTGCGATGCTTGATCTGGGTTTTCCCAAAACGGGAGTGCACCGCAGACAATTTTTAGAAGACTGCCTCAGAGACCTGCAACAACGCTTGCAATCAAAAGGCAGTGATTTGCTGATTGTTGAAGGCAAGCCTGAAGTGGTCCTGCCAATATTGGTAACCATGCTGAATGCCGTGGCTATCTATGGGTCAAAACAAATGACCCGTGAAGAAGTGACTGTTGAGCAGGCACTTGAAAACACGCTTCAAAACGGACTGGCGCCCCACAGCTGTGACCTTCACTTAACCGCGCAAATGCCATTGATTGAAAAAGATCATTTGCCCTTTTCAATTGAGAATCTGCCGGATGTGTTTACCCAGTTCAGAAAGCGGGTTGAAAAAAACTGGCAGGTTCTTCAGCCACAACAAGAACCCACGCGCTTTCCAGCGTTTCCCCAGTCTTTGTCATTTCAGGCCTTAATGTCAACACCTGAATCTTCAGAATCTCAGGCGTTAGAATCTCATACATCAGAATCTCAGGCTTTAGAACCAGGTATTAAGCCGGTTGAAATACCGGATTCAAGGCCCGCATTGCCATTGACTTATCCTGGTGGAGAAAGCGAAGCCCACAAGCGGTTGCAGCATTATTTCTGGGAAACCCATGGGATTCAAACGTACAAAGAAACCCGAAACGGCTTGCTGGGCGATGATTACTCGTCTAAATTTTCACCGTATCTCGTCTTGGGCTGCCTGTCTGCCCGGCAAATTGATGCAGAACTGTGCACCTATGAAGCAAGGGTTCTTAAAAATGAGTCCACGTATTGGCTCAGGTTTGAGTTGTTGTGGCGCGATTATTTTTACTTTGTTTTTATGAAATACGGCAACCGGTTGTTCCAAGCCAATGGCCTGAGTAAAACCCCGGTGCCCTGGAAAAAAGACCAGGCCGTTTTTCAGGCCTGGTGCCGCGGTGAAACGGGCATTCCCTTTGTGGATGCCAATATGAAAGCGTTGAATGCCACCGGGTTTATGTCAAACCGGGGGCGTCAGAATGTGGCCAGTTTTTTAAGTAAAACGCTAAAAATTGATTGGCGCTGGGGGGCAGCTTATTTTGAATCACTGTTGATTGATTACGAGGTCTGCTCAAATTGGGGCAATTGGGCCTATATTGCCGGGGTGGGCAATGACCCCCGAGAAAACCGGGTCTTTAATGTCGTGGGCCAAGGCAAGCGCTATGACTCCAACGGGGCTTTTATTCAGCATTGGCTGCCTGAATTGGCCGGTCTGCCTGCCCATTTGGTGCATACTCCCTGGAAATTGAACCCGCTGGAAGCAGGGCTGTTTAATCTATCTTTGCCAGCGCACTATAAATCACCGCTAGCTGTTCAATCACTGCAATAACTCAGCGCCTTATGCCCTGCAGAGACAAGTTCAAAAGCAGGATCTCAATCGGCAGAGCCTTAAGCAATGAGACATCAAGCAATGAGACCTGACGTTAAGCGTTTGTAACAGTCGGGAGAGGAAGTAGCACAACATTTTTTTCAGGGACGTCTTTGTTAGTGTTCTCACAATCGTATTCATCACAGTCACATACTCAATTTTTAAGAAAAGTCGCTTTAAGAAAATAGGAGTCGTTATTATGATCATTTTTCCGAGGATCTGTTCAACGCGCCCGAGCCAAGTTGAAAATGGGCAAAGGCCAAGCCGAGGTCCCGCAGGTCCAGTACCAGAAGGGCAAAGCCGAGGTCCCGCAGTCCCAGCACCCGTACAACCCAGAGGAGCACAAAATCGAGGATCTGCAGCAGCAACAACACAAAGACAAAGTACGGCAGGCCTGACATATAGACATCAAGGTCCTGCAGCCCCAGCACCTGAACGACCCAGAGGAGAAGGAAATCGAGGTGTCGCAGTCCCAGCAGCCGAGAGAAGAAGAATTGGTTTTTTAGCTCGGGTGCGACAAGCACTAAGACCTGGTGGATTTTCAATACCTGGACGTGGAGCTCAACAAACTCCAGAATCTAGACGGAACAGGACTCAAGGTGAGTCCCCGATAGCTCGTGCTGTAGTAACTGGGGAGCAACATGAAACGGCTAACTTACCAAGTGCAACACCGCTTGTTATAGGACAACTCGTAGCTCCTCCAGTTATTGATCCTGATAACTTAACTGATGAACAAATAAACCTAGGTAAGCAGACCTTAGAGATGACACTCGGTAATGTCAATCTTAAAGGTAATATAAAAGACCGATTTCTAATGCTGATAAGTCAATTCAATGATCCGTTGTTTAACGCATTGCTAACTAGAGATGCCGAGGGCATTCAATCTGTGTTTCAAACGACCTACGATGATCAGACTGAATCTTTAGGAAAACGAGCACTAAAAAGCTTAATGCCAGACAATGAGTCAGAAAGAAGTGAGCTACGAGAATTTAATATTGAAACAAGACGTAAAATTGTCAACACACTCTTAGAAAACACAAATGATATCTCTGAGATTGAAGCAGCGGACTTCAAAGATACATTATTGCAGAGTTAAACAAGAAGAACTTGGTCTGGCTAAACATAGGCTTCAAGGTCTTTAGGTCTGTGCTTGGCAAGTCTTTTCGCTTTTCTCTAAGAAAAACCCTCACACCAGAGGGTTTTTGTATTTAAAGGCAGTTTAATCAACTTTAGTTATCCTCAATAACCCTCAAGATCACACTACTTTAATTAAAGCCTTTCAAAATAAGGGTTTTCACTGTATCAAAGCACTGCAGCAAAATTTAACAAAATACTGCACAGTTTTGCATCATGTCTGCATCGGGCTTTAATACTTACCAAATTAGTCCATTGTCCAGAGTATCGGCAAATTTTGATCAAAGAGGCTTTTCAAGGTTACCTCAGGCAAAATTATTAGCCATCTCACGGTATTCTCATCAGTGTAGTAAGCGACAGCGCAAGCTATTTCTAGGCTCTATTAACTTGAGGGGCTATTAATTTTGGCTAAATTTTTTAAGCTATTATAATCAGGGTTTGACCATAATACATATTGAGATTTGCTATTCAAAAACTTTTGCGCTATATTAATTATCAAATATTCACCAATCTGGTGGGCTTTAAGTGAACATTACGTTCCGCAGAAACTTTTACAGGATATAAATTTAAGTCGCTCATGTAAACGTTTCTGTATCTAAGTCAGGTTTTTACATACGCTACCTATGACTGTTTAAAAACATTAGCAGGCAACTGTTCAGTTGTTTCCCTTGCTTTAGAGGCAAGACAAACTGTACAACAGTTGTTTTTAATGAAAATACATTTTAAACCAACTGCGGCTTTGTCCAAAGTTAGGAGCAAACGCATTTGTCTATTATTAGCTCTTTGAGAAATAACCCGATAAGCAATTTGTTGGTTGCTGAAGTTCTTGGAACAAACTTACCCAGGGTTGCAATGGCGAGAAATTCAGAGGAAAGGCTTGATATCGCAAGCTACGAGGGATTGAATTCAGTAGGTTTTTTTGCAGGCGGTTTAATATTAAACAAAGCGCTAAACCGTGTTTTTCAGAAGGAAGCAAAAAATGCTTTAAAGCTCAGCGCATTGGGACAGACTGCAAAAAAGCACGCTGAGAAGACATTGACCGTAATTAACACCAGTAAATCATTGGCCATGTATTCGCTTTTAAGTGGCTTTATGTTCTCAGTACCCTACATACGTAACTGGCTAACCGCAACAGTAACGCACCGAAATAATTTTGATAATCTGTTGTTGGAGAAAAACCCACCTTCAAGTCAACTTTCTGAAAACCCAAAAAGCGATGGGCTGGATCAAGAAAAAAAATCATACCGTGCGACTGCAACGAAAGCATTGGGTCTTTCTGCAATGACTGCACTAGGCTTTACTGGGGCTGGGAAATTGATTTTGTCGAAGCCTAAACTGCTGAAATACTTGCCAGAAATACCTCGAGTTATTAAAGAAAAATTACTGTTGGGAGTGGATAAAGACAGCAAACTGGCATGTTTAACAAAAATTCCTGACTTAGGGACTTTAATTGTATGGATTGGCGCTTCTTATGCAGGAACCATTTCAGCATCTCGGGGTAAGACCGAACGCAATGAACAATGGATGAAAGCCGCATCTTTTGTGACATGTTTTTCTGTTCTGCCCCAAATGATTGCAAAAACAGCCCCAAAGCTTGTTGAAACGTTTAAACCCAAATTACGGAACGCTGCCAAAAAAGAAGCCATTCAAGATGTTGCTTACATCACAAAATTGTTCAGTCAAGTGGCCTTACTGACGGCATCGACATTTGGCTATCAACGCATTACAAAGCGCCGCTTAGAAAGCCAGTTAAATACGGCTGCCGACAATTCATCGGCTGTAAAATCGCCAGTACTTTTGTCATCAGAACCAAGCAACATTGCGTTGACCAGCAGCCAAATACCATCAAGTCCTGTTCAAACAAATACAGTGACTATTCCTGCCCAAGTTAAAACCAACAATGTGGGCCCCCAATTTTACTATTCATCACCAGCTGTAACTACCTTTGCATCACAAAGCAATTATGCTTACCAGCCGCAACAGTTTTCTTACCGGGCCTAATTTCTTACCAGGCCAAACCAAAACAGATCAGAAATAACAAGCTTCAGGTTTTTACAATATTAAAGGCTTCAAGTGCACGGTTTCTTGCCCACTGGTGTTCAACAATAGGGGGTGGGTAAGTTTTATTAAGTCCAATACCAGCAGCCCTTAATAGAGCGGGTGTTGCCTCCCACGGGGCATGAATTTTATGATCAGGCAGTTTTGCAACTTCAGGCACCCATTGTCGGATATAAGTCCCCATTGGATCAAATTTCCGAGACTGTAAAATGGGATTAAATATCCGAAAATACGGGGCAGCATCAGCACCACAACCACCCGCCCATTGCCAGCCCAATGTGTTGCTGGCCAAGTCGGCATCAACCAATGTATCCCAAAACCATGCAGCCCCATCTTGCCAAGGCTGCAGCAGGTGTTTTACTAAAAAAGAAGCAACAATCATTCTGACCCGGTTGTGCATCCAGCCGGTTTGCCAGAGCTGCCGCATGCCGGCATCAACAATGGGATACCCCGTTTCACCAGACTGCCACTGTTTTAAGTGGCTGGCATTTACCTTCCAGGGAAATTTTTCAAATTGTGCTCTAAGGGGTTTTTCGGGTGTTTCAGGGAAATGAAAAAGCAGTTGGTATCCAAAATCACGCCAGCCAATTTCACTGAGGTACCGCTTGGCATCTTGGGTTAATGCCGAAAATGTTGCATCGGTTGCGTGATTAAAAGCCGATTTGCAGGAAAAAACAGCGTGCCAAAGTTGCCGGGGTGAGATTTCTCCGAAGTGTAAATGCGCTGAAATACCAGATGTTCCCGTTTTCCCGGGGAAATCACGATTAATATCGTAGTGCTGAACCGGGTCAGAAAGAAATGCATTCAGCTTTTCTAAAGCCCCCCATTCACCAGGCTGCCAGTATTCGGGAAACTTTACAGCCCAGTTTGGCTTTTGAGGCAGTAGATTAAACGATTTTAAGGGAATACTTTCTGGCCAATTGTCCGGGGAGGGCAACCATTCAACAGGCGGCAACGGGGGGGCAATGGTTGTGGTTTTCAGTAAATTTTTCCAGAAAGGGGTAAATACCTGATAAGGTTTGCCGTGCTGATTGCTGATCTGACTAGGCGGGACCAGAACATTGGTATGAAAGCCTTGAACAGATAAAACAGGATGCAACGCTGCTTCAACACGGGTTTCAATGTCTCGTTCTTCGGGCTCGTAACAATGGTTGTAAAACAGTGCACTTGCATCCACTTGGCTTGCCAGTTTCAACAAAACATCCACTGGTTGCCCTTGTTGAACAATAAGCTTGCTGCCAATTTTTTCTAAATCAGATGAGAATGCGTCAAGGCTATGATGAAGCCACCACTTGCTGGCACCACCCAAAGGCCAGTTGGACTTAGCATTTAAAATTACCACAGGCACAACAGGCAACTGTTTTTTTACTGCCTCGTGCAGAATGGTCATATCAGACAGCCGGTAGCAGTTTCTGAGCCAGACGATGACGGCCATTGTAAGATTATACTCCCCTGCGTCTATTTGATTAGGCCTCAAGAATTGGGTATTGGCCTGTTATTGGATCCAATTAACTGTTAAGCGAAATGATTTGATCATAAAACTAGAATAAAATCATTAGAAAAAAATCAGAAAAAGCTTTTTTCATAACTGTGCAAGTTATGCACATTGCCCTCCAGCTGAGCAGCGGCAGTTCTTAACTCAAAGCGGATTAGTCCTGCATACAACGCTTGATGCAAACTGTCTAAACTGGCAATGCCAATATCTTGAAAGCCGTGCTTTACGCCTTGAATAAGGTAGGGTAAGTACCGTTGTATCGATCCTTTATCAACCACAGCGCCTGAAACACCTTGAGCCACTTTTATTTTGTCTGCTTCACTAAAATACCGTGAAGCACTGCCTTTCCGCATGGCTTCAAGTGAGCCCATCCCCCGGTATTTTTTTAAGCGTACACCATCCTGATAATAGTATTCCCCTGGGGATTCTTCAGTCCCGGCAAGCATTGAGCCCATCATCGCAGCACTGGCACCCACACTCAGGGCTTTTATAATATGACCAATGTTTGAAATCCCCCCATCAGCAATAACAGGAACGCCACAACGTTTCGCATACAAGGCTGTTTTGTAAACAGCCGTTGCCTGAGGCCGGCCACAGGCCATCACTTCCTGGGTTGTACAGATTGAACCAACACCCATACCAACCCGAAGGCCATCAATGCCTGCGTCAATCAGATGCTTTGCCTGGGCGGTGGTGACAACGTTACCGCCAATGACATCCAACTGTGGGTAACGTTCTTTAATAAACTTGACCATTGCAATTTGATAAATCGAATCACCTTGAGAAGAATCCAGTACAACCAAATCAAGGCCTGCTTCAACCAGTGCGGCAAGACGTTCTTTGTCTTCTTGCCGAGTGCCCACTGAAGCCCCGGCAAGCAGGCGTTTGTCTTCATCATGCTTACTTGCCAATGGGTAATCCCGGTTTTTCTTTAAGTCATTCCGGGAGATTAAGGCCACAATTTCACCATTTTTATTGACAATAGGCAATTTGCCTTTTTTGCTGTCCCGCAGTATCTGATTGGCCTCTTCCAGTGTGCAGCCTTCACGGGCAACCACCAAGTTGGTGCTCATCACTTCTGAAACGGACAAGTGGCGTTCTTTGATAAAGTCAATATCCCGGTTGGTAACCATACCCAGTAGCTTTGACCCCATTGTCCCAGATTCTGTAATAGGAACACCTGAAAAATTATATTTCTCTTTAATGTCATATACTTCGCTGATGCGTGCATCAGGGCCCAATGTAATGGGGTCAGTGATAAAGCCGTTTTTAAAGCGTTTGACACGAAGGACTTCATCGCGCTGTTCTTCGATGGTGTTGTTGTAATGGATAATACCAATACCGCCTTGCAAGGCCATATTAATGGCCATGAGAGATTCAGTCACCGTATCCATGGGTGAGCTGACCAGTGGCGTTTTCAGTTCGATATTTCGCGTTATTTTTGTATTCAGTGCAACATCATCGGCAGAAAAGTTGATGTGGCCCGGTAATAAAATAAAGTCATCGTAGGTATAGCCTGACCCTGTTCGGGCAGAAAACAGTTCTGCTGCTGAAAGCCCATCAATTTGGTTTTCATCCCCTTGATTTGTGGCAGACAACACCTCAGAGTGCATGATAGTTGTGTTGTGCAGGCTTTCCATTGTTAACGGATCCTTTTGTCTTGAAAGCGGGTATATTAACGGCAAAAGCCTTGATTAAATTAATCAAAAAGCATAGCACAAAGCGGTTTATTCTAAAGTGTTTTTTATTTTTTCAATCTTATATAACCGTAAGGTGAGAATTTCTCTAGCACATTATTTAGTAAGACATTATTTATTACTTTTAGCCTGCCACAGAATGGCCAGCCCGATTTTTTTTGTAAGCGTTTTTAGTCTAAGAAGTACGACATACAGCTACTTACATTCTGACTTTTCTACCGTTCGAGTATTTTTACTCCCCACAAAGGGAGAAACAACTGAACAACTGGGCTCATAACCCTGAGTGCCAGTGACGACTTGCAGTATGTTTCTTAATTTTTCATCTAAAAGGTACTGGATGTGATAAACTGAAGTCTTAAAATGCGTATTGTATCAACCCATTCATCTGACTGCGTCCCGAATTTGCCAGAGGAGTTTTTGTTTTTACCCAATGCAATCGCCAGAAAGCTTTGTTGAAAATACAGTGTCTGAAATAAAGTCTGATTTTCCGCCAGAGACAGCTCCAGATCTACCGCTAGAGGCCAATTCTAATGGAAAAATAATATCGCCTGCTGCACTTCAAGGCAGAGATTCTGAATTGCGCCAGCTTGTTAAGCTGCTCAATCAGGCAAAAGCTGGCCAGGCCAAGTCAGTTTTGCTTACAGGTGATGCTGGTATGGGAAAAACAGCCTTGATTCAGGCTTTTGAAGATAGTGTCAAACAAAGGCAGCAGTCCCGTGTTGTTTCTGTGGTTGCGGATCACTGGGAAAAGCCAGAGCATATATTTAGCGAAATTATGGGGCAGGTTCTTCAAGAAGCTGATCTTCTTCTTGATGATGCTATGGCTTCGATTACATCAATTACAACGGCTTTAAACATTCAATGGACCAAAGCAGATCTTATTCGGGCTGTGTCCTTGATTCAACTGCACGATGCGTTGGGAACACCCCATCAGGTCAACGGACACAAGCAGTTAATTAAATCCATTCGAAGCCAGCTGCCATTTACAAAAAAATTGAACTTTTCGATTAATGACACCATTAAAAAACTGGTTGATCTGATTGTTCACCCTTGGGTTATTGTTGCAGCAGGCCTACTTTCTCAGGGAAATACAGAGGTTAATCAGGCTGTTGATGCTTACAAGTACTATAAAAGCCAAAATCAAGAACCAGAAAACGCTCAAAGTGAAAAATACGATCCTGATTATTCTTTGAGTAAAAAATCGTCAGAGACATTGCCTGCCTTAAGCCAAGTACTTGATAAAGCATCTCAGGACGAAAGCGTTGGAAATGTTGATTATTCATCTTCATTAGGGCTCAATGAAAGCGTGTCCGGCAGTGTCCTTCAGCACCATCTGGTTGCCGTTGTCCGCTATATTTGTTTGAACATTCATCATTTGGACAGCGCATTGCTGATCATTATTGATGAGTGGGACAGAATTATGGATAAGCCGCAGGCTGCTGTTCTCAAAAAATTTATGGCAGACTGGCTAACGCTTTTATCAGCACACAAAGACGATCATTTTATGCTTGTCTTGTGTGCCAGAACCGATGGGGAAAGTTATACGCTGGCTGGTGATTTGTATCAGCACTTCAGAACCAAGCTGCTTTTAAATCAGTTAACGCCTAAAGACTGCAAATATATTTTAAAAGCGGCATTGTATGATCACCAAGTCATGGTAACTGCACCTGTGCACCAAGCCATTTACACCTTAAGTCGTGGCAACCCGTTTTGGCATAAAAAAATTGCAAGCTGCATTCAAGAACGGTTATCGAGCCAGCCGCTTTCAACCATTGACTTGCCTTTCTTTGAGAAGCTGGGTATCGATACTGTTGAAGGACTTTTAGAAGTTATTTTTACACGACTCAAGCTGCATTTTATTACCACTGAAAATCAGCTTTACAAAGTTATTGCGGTTTTAATTAAGCAGTTTCACTCCACAGCATTTCAAACATTGCAGGCCATCCAGGAGATCAGTGTGGCCCAACATGTTGCAGAATCCTATGTGTTTGAGGTGCTTCGTGTTCTCTACCGATACGACTTTCTTGTCCAACATGCCCCTGGGAAAGCAGGGACTGCCGGAGATCCGTTGTATGGATTTCAAAGCCGTTTTGTTGTTGAGTTTTTAAATAAAAAAACCCGCTTTATTCAAACGGATATTTCCACAGACGAGAAACTGATTTACTTGAAAAAAATTATTCCACTTTCCGTGAAATCGGGAGAACTGGATCGTGAAAAAACCATGGAAGTGCTTTCCCTGGGCAAAGCAATGGGCAATGAAGAGATTGCAGACTACTTAACACAAATCTTTATAGACGCTTTTTCTGAGACAAAACCCATTGTTCGGGTGAATGCCATTAATAACTTGGCCTTAATCGACTCCAAACGGTCTCGTGAAACATTGTATGCAGCCACCAGCGACAGCAGTTCAATGGTTCGAGAATATGCTGTAAAAAATTTATCGGGCCTGGCCGATAAAACCAAAGAACCCGATGACATTCATAAAATTATTCAGTGCCTGCTCAGTGTCAGTAATGACGATTCTGAATCGGTTAGAAATGAAGTTTTCAACACCTTGTTTAAGTTTCGTTTCAGCCATGATTTAACACAAGTTTTTATTAAAGGCATGACAGACAACAGCCATGCGGTCCGGCTGAGCTCATTGCAGAGCTTAGCGGAAAGCGACAATCAGTCTGGGTTTTTAATGAATACCCTGCTGGATGCAGCCTTGGACAAACACCCAGATATCCGTCGATATGCCTGTATTGGACTGCAACGTTTTTCAACGCCTGAAGCCGTTGATTGCCTTTTGAACCTCATGAAAACTGACCCTGAGCCAGGCATTCGATCTTTATCTGCTGATATTTTAAGTGGCATGAATAATGAGACGGCCTTTATGGCAATGGTTGCCATGTTAAAACATGATGAGTCTGAGGATGTCAAAATTTCGATAGTCCGGACATTGGGTAAAAAAGAAAGCCGACAAAATGAGGCCATTTTGCAGGAGGTTTTTCAGACCATCTCGCATGAGGCGATGCCCGCTTTAAGCTGGATGTTGATTCGCAGTCTGTCTTACATCGCCTCGACACAAAAAACCTGGGATCTGTTAAATGCACTGCAGCCAACACTTTCAAACAGCATTGTTAAGGGATCTATTATTAATGCCTTAAAAGTGATTGACAAGCGAATTGTAAGCCGAAGCAATGAAAGCAGAACAACGTTTTCCAGCGATTTTGACAGGTCCCCTCAAAATGACAATCTGACCGAGCCAAAGCAGTCAACCTTCTTGGAAAAAAAAGAAGGCCTTGAAAATACATCCGGAGAAACGCCTGGCCTTCCCGTCTTAGCGCAGCAAGCCACCATAGATATTGACACCAACGATAAACTTCCGCCTGAAGATGATGATATTGTTTTAAAACCTGCACCACTGGTTGAGCAAGACAACCCTTCTTTATTACCCAACACAGCCTACAATACTAATCCTGGAGACGATCTTGATACGGCGATTGCTGAGACGCGTAAACCTGAAGCGCATAGACTTGAAGAAAGCACTGGTCAACTAAACCCCCAGTCGGAAATAGGCCATTCTTTAGAGAAGACCAATCACAGTGCCGTGCAGAACGGTTGGCAGAATGATCCCATTGAAGCCTTGCTGAGTACGCCCATTCACCCAACTTCTTCTTCATCGCAAGACAACAGCCCAAAAGAATTAGCCCATTATTCGGACAGTCCTGCAGAGCGCGATGGCAATCCACTTTTGGATGACAAGCTGTCGCTCAAACATCATGCTTATGACTCAAGCGAATTGTCCGGGCAACAATCGTCCGGGCAAAAATGGACACCGAATGAAGACAGGTTGCCTGTTCAACAAGCCCAAACCGAAACCCCTCAATCCACCCTAAAGCCGTCTTCTGAAGATAGCCTCACTGGCTGGCAGGATTATATCTTCAATTCCCAGGCTGAAAACCCGACTCGCTCTGCGATGTCAGTGTTGCAACGCCCAACGCTACAGACGGCCTATTACACAAGCCAGCAAAATCAAGATCAGGAAAATCAAGGCAATGAGGCAAATAAACAAAAAAATACCCAGGCCTTAACAGAACAAACCGCATTGCAAAAGCCCTATGGGTCTCAGACCCAGCTAAAAGCCGACACTCAAAAAACAGCGCCAGCATCGACTGAACCCGAAAAAAACGCGAAAAAACCGGTAGAGAAAGATTCAAAGACCCATTTCTCACTGAAGCGTCCAATCATTCAAAGCAATGACCAATAGCCGCAACAATTATTTTCTATGAAACCAATGCTTTATGCCTGCTGCAAAATTTAAACTGTCTGGGACAAGTTCAAAACAGTCCTTTCAAACAGCAGTATCTCAGTTAACTTACTCTTGGCAAAAGCGCACGGAACAGTACTGTGATTACCGACTAGATGCCAAGACAGCGTCAGGTTGGCTCAGAATAAAACAGTACAGCAATGGCACGCTTTACCTTGAATGCAGCAATAATGCTTTGCTAATGGAGCTCACATCACTTGTCCCTGGGCAGCCTAAACAAGCCGCTGCATCTGCAGTGCGCCAAACGCATGAGGGTATTCAAACAATAACGGGTCACGGTGAAACACTGCGGCAGCTTCCGAATGGGGCACTTGATATTAATGGGGTCTATATTGGTACCGATGAATCTGGGAAAGGGGATTATTTTGGTCCTCTCGTGACTGCAGGGGCTGTGATATCTCTTGAAACCAAATTGGCCTTGCAGAAAACGGGCATTGCAGACAGTAAAAAACTGACCGCACACCAGATAGCAGAGGCTTACCGGCAAATTAAAGCAGTGATTCCCCCACCGGCAATCGCGGTGGTGAGTTTAATGCCAGAAGCGTATAACCAGAAATATGAAGCTTTCAAAGCCAGTGGTAAAAACTTAAATGATTTACTGGCCTGGGGCCACGCCCAAGTGATTGAAACCCTGCTAAGCCAGAATCCGGATTGCACCCAATGCATTGTCGATCAGTTTGCAGCAGACCGTTTTATAAAAGGACAATTGGGGCCACTCGCCAATGCTGCCCACATTTACCAGACGCCTAAAGCAGAAATCAATTTGGGGGTGGCTGTGGCCAGTATACTGGCACGATACCAGTTTACGGAACAAATAAAACAGCTTTCAGCTGAAATGGGTATCACATTGCCGCTTGGGGCAGGCCCACAAATTTTACCAGTAGCGCGCCAGCTAGCTGCGACCAAGACCTCCTCTCGTGACAGCCAGCGTCAAAGTCCACTTTGGCATGTTGCAAAATTGCATTTTAAAACCACATCGCAGCTTTAAACACCCAAGAAATACGACCAGCTTGCTTGTTATTGACTTTTTATAAATAGAGATAAAAGAAATAAAAAAAACCTTTTTTGCATATGTCATTTCGATGTTTGATTTTAACTGGTGATTACTCGGGGGATCATCATGCTGCTGGGGTTGTTGATGCCATTACCCATCAATTGCCAGATGCGCAGTTTGCAGGTGTGGGCGGTCCAAACCTTGCCCGAACCGGTGCAACCATTATTCACGATCAAGCCAATATGGGGAAATTGGGGTTGAGTAGCCTGCTGAGTATCCCGCAGCACTGGCAATTGGGAAGAAAAGTACTGACCTTTTCTAAAGAATGGCAGCCTGATGTTGTATTACTGATTGACTACGGAATGTTCAATCTGCATATGGCAAAGCAGTTTAAAACCAGCCGTCAATTAAAAAAAACACCCACAGTTTTATATTTTATCCCGCCTCAGGTCTGGGTTTCCAGACGACACCGCCTTAAAACCATCCGGGCCTTTGTGGATCATGTGTTTTGCATTTTTCCATTTGAAAAACCACTTTATGCCGCTGAAAATATTCCGGTTACCTATGTGGGGCACCCGCTTGTCAGGCAATTGCCGCCACCGGTTACTAAAAACACGTTCTGTAACCGCCACAACCTTAATCCCAATGTGCCACTTTTAGGGGTTTTTCCAGGCTCAAGACGCTCAGAAATTGCAATGCTACTCACGCCGATGATTGGCTGCTTGAAGCAAATTCGCCAAAATCAACCGAATGTTGAAATTGTATTGGCTCAGGCTGAATCAATTCCTGATGTGCTAATGAATCAAGCGCTTGAAAAAGCCTATGCAACCCATAAAACCAGTGAAAGGGAATTAAAACTTCAAATTATTCAATCTGAGAATCATGCCCTGCTTAGTGCTTCAACAGCAGCTTTACTGGCATCAGGAACGGTAACTTTGGAAGCTGCACTGTATAAAACGCCTATGGTAATTGCTTACCGGCTTCAGCCGTGGGTTTATGCCATCGCCATGCAAATGGTGTATTTAAAACGGGCAGGCTTGCCCAATATTTTGACAGACATCGACAACCCGCCAATACCCGAAGTTCTGCAAGACGACTTAACCCCAGCGAATCTTTTTGCGGCCCTTTCCCCTTTGCTGGATGAAATGGGGGCAGAAGACCATGCATTAAAAAAACCGACAAGCAATGAGACTTTAAAACCAGCCAATGCAAGCGTTGAGAAAGTTGATCATCAGACTGGAACAAACAAATTTCGGCAACGCCAGTTGGATGCTTTTGATACGATTGCGGCAGAGCTACACTGTGAAACATCTGCTGCTGTTTATGTTGCCAATGAAATTATTCAGCTTTTACAAATAAAAAAGAAAGAAAAGTGCTTTGAAAAAATCTAACCCTGACGAAAAAAAGATTCATATTTCTAACACTTGTTTATAAATGGTAAAAGTGGCATAGACATAACCTCAAAAACAGAGTACTATAAAAGCTTTAAGGTTAGTGGATTTGAGGGATCCGAATGCCGTGTCTAAAGTGCTTTTGTTAAACTCATCATATGAGCCATTGCACATCTGTAGCTGGAAAAGAGCATTGATTTTACTGGTTAAAGGCAAAGCAGAAGCCATAGAACAAAAAAACAAAGTGGTTTCAATCTGCGGGTTAAGTCAGCCTCTGGTGATTCGTCTATTGTATTATGTTAAAATTCCCCACAAGAGTATTCCCATTAGTCGCCGCAATATTATGCACAGAGACAACTATGCTTGCCAATATTGTGGGAGACAAACCGAACTCACCATTGATCATGTGATTCCCCGCTCAAAAGGTGGTCAAAATACTTGGAACAATGTGGTGGTAGCATGTCAGCGATGCAATACCCTGAAAGGCAGTAAAACCATTAAAGAATCGGGGTTAAAGCTAATGAATAAACCGGGATGTCCTTACAACTTTGTACTGTTTGAGCTGTCAAAGCAACACCGCTATATTGGCAAAGCCGATTATGCCTGCTGGCGGAAATACTTGTACTACGACCTTGAGTCCATTGGGTAACACCCTCTGTTCTGAATTGACCTTAGCCCCAAACGCCCTGCAATTCCTCAACTGATTTACGGGGCTAAAATCAACTTTATTTTCGATCATTTTAAAAGTCTTATAAAGGAGTGCTTCCCTGAATGTCATTAAGAAATTTGCCATTAAAAAAAATTCACTTAAAGAAGTTACTGACAATGGCTCTGGTTTCAGGGTTTTCAGTGTCTGCTGTGTCACTGCCAATACAGCCTGTTTTTGCTAGCGGCGCTAAAATGCAAAAACCAGATCAAAAGCAAGATCTTAATTACCAGCCCAAGTCCAATCAATTCTGGTGGCCAGAGAAACTGAACCTAAAGCCTTTACGTCAGCATAACCCCTCATCTAACCCTTATGGTACTTCATTTCGTTACGCAGAAGCATTCAACAGCCTGGATCTTGAGGCATTAAAGGCAGATTTAAAGCAATTAATGACAGACTCACAACCATGGTGGCCGGCTGATTATGGCAATTATGGCCCGTTTTTTATTAGAATGGCCTGGCACAGTGCAGGAACCTACCGTCAGACCGATGGCCGCGGTGGATCAGAAGGTGGACAGCAACGGTTTGAACCCCTAAACAGCTGGCCAGACAATGCCAACCTTGATAAAGCCCGTCGGCTGTTGTGGCCAATTAAAAAGAAGTACGGCCGTAGAATTTCTTGGTCAGATTTAATGGTGCTTGCGGGCAATGTGGCCTTAGAATCAATGGGCTTTGAAACCCAGGGATTTGCTGGTGGACGAGAAGATGACTGGGAAGCCGATCTGGTTTATTGGGGGCCTGAAACACAATGGCTGGATGACAAGCGCTACCACGGGGAGCGAAATCTTGAAAAGCCACTAGCTGCTGTTCAGATGGGGCTAATTTATGTGAACCCGGAAGGCCCCAACGGGAACCCTGATCCCTTAAAAGCAGCTGTTGATATCCGGGAAACGTTTGGCCGTATGGCAATGAATGACGAAGAGACGGTTGCTCTAATCGCAGGTGGTCATACATTCGGCAAAGCCCACGGGGCACATCCTGCAGACCAGTGCTTAGGGCCTGAGCCAGCGGGTGCGCCAATTGAAGCACAAGAGTTTGGCTGGAACAACCATTGCGGCAAGGGCTATGCAGAAGATACCACAACCAGTGGCCTGGAAGGCTCCTGGTCGTTTAATCCCACTGCCTGGACAAGCCAGTATCTCGATAACTTGTTTGCCTACAACTGGGTAAAAACCAAAAGCCCAACAGGTGCAATTCAGTGGATTCCCGATGATCCAGAGGCCCATCAGCTGGCTCCAGATGCCCATGATGCTTCAAAACGGCATGCTCCCATTATGTTTACAACCGACTTATCACTGAAATTTGATCCGGCCTATCGAAAAATTGCCAAGCGCTTTCAAAACGATCCCGATGCATTTAAGACCGCTTTTGCCAAGGCTTGGTTTAAACTGACGCACCGGGATATGGGGCCACGAACCAGGTATTTGGGGAAAGATGCCCCTGCAGAAGTCATGAACTGGCAAGATCCTTTGCCCGTAGCTGATTATTCCATGATCAATGAAGTCGATATTGCAGTGCTAAAACAGAAAATTGCAGAAATAGGCGTGTCGAATTCGGATTTGATTCAGACCGCTTGGGCGTCAGCGTCAACGTACCGGGATACTGATAAGCGAGGCGGTGCCAACGGGGCTCGCATTCGGTTATTTCCCCAGAAAAACTGGGCTGTTAACCGACCAAAGGTACTTCACACGGTTTTAGACAAGTTGACCGAAGTTCAAGAAACGTTTAACGCCTCTCAAAACGATACAACCCGTGTCTCTCTGGCGGATCTGATTGTGCTTGGCGGTGCTGTGGGGGTTGAGCGAGCTGCAAAACAAGCAGGGTACTCTGTTGTTGTTCCGTTTAAACCGGGCCGGGTTGATGCAACACAAGAACAAACAACCATTCAATCGTTTAACCTCCTAAAGCCCCAAGCTGATGGTTTTCGCAATTACCACGATGAAAGCAATACCACCCAGTCTGCACCAGAGTTACTCATTGAACGTGCCAGTTTTCTGCATTTGACGGTGCCGGAAATGACAGTTCTTATTGGCGGGCTTAGAGCCGTTAATGCCAATACAGGCACTGGAAAATATGGGGTACTCACCCAAAGGCCTGGTGACCTGAGTAATGATTTTTTTGTGAATCTACTAGATATGTCAACTATATGGAAAAAGTCAGAAAAACAGGATGGACTTTATGACGGGTTTGACAGAGTTACTGGTCAACTCCGGTGGCACGCAACAGCTGTTGATTTAATCTTTGGAGCCCATTCAGAATTGCGGGCCGTTGCAGAAGCTTACGCATCGGATGATGCGGAAGCTGAATTTGTCCAGGATTTTGTTGACGCTTGGGTTAAAGTAATGCAATTGGATCGCCACAAACTCACTAGTTGAACTTATTTGATTGTAGTTTTCTTTCCAGCCTGTCAATCTGTGTTGGGTCAGGTGTACTTGTCTGTATAACTTCTGTATTGGTTGTCTTAGGTTTGTTTATATTGACTTCACCCAATCCAGTTGAGGGAATAAATGGTTGTTTTGGTTGCGTCTGCGTTCGAAGTTGATCCAGAATGATATTCGGATTAAGCGGTTCTGCTCCGGTGTTTAAATAACCTTGTTTAGGTTGCATAGGGGTTCCCCTGTTATCAAACTGTTGTGCTGTACCATTGTTTGTTGCGTCTGTATATGCTTGTGCCAATTCATTGGCATTGAGAAATACTGTCTTAGGCTCAGTATAATTGGGTTGATTGGAGTTAAGTACTTTTATTGCCTTTTGATTTACTTCTTTCAATGTGTACAAATTGATTGCGCTATTTTCTGTGAAAATATTGTTAAGAGTAAAATTTTCTTCACTTGTATCAAAGTTAATAGCTTCTACAGGAGCAGTATTGTTTTCAAGTTTATATAAAGCGCGGTCAGTGGCGTTAATAATGTTGTACGATAACTCTTTAATTGTATTTTGTAATTCTTTGTCAGCCGCTCTACTGGCTTCAATTTCATTCAGTTTACTTCGCATAATATCTTTGAAATTGAGTAAATCCCTTGTTGCGTCTTGGTTGGTGTAATTACTATGATTAAAATCCATGGGTGCATTTGGATCACTCAGTAACTGTGTTACGGCAACACCAGAATATTTACCAACAATAGAAATTTCACGGGCCATTTTTTTTAGCCTGGCACTGGTATTTATCTCACTAATTTGATCCAACTGATCCAAGCTGTCTTGAAATGACAACTCCGTTAATGGATTTTGTATTGCTGAATTATTTTCCGTGACTAATGAGAAACCTTCTGAACTACTCACATTTGTATTGGACCCTGTTCCTGTAGTTGTTGCTGTGAATATAGGCTTTCCTGTTTCTGAATCAATAGAAATATTGTAAAAGTTATCTATGCCTGGCCCATCAAGCGATCCAATAAATTTAGCAATCTGGTTATTGTCATAAGTTGTCACTTTGGCATTTAACAAAGAAAAAGTCCCTGGGTTTTGCAAATCTCTGTTTGAGTTAACAAAGAGAGCTTGCGTATTGCCCCCTAATATTGAGTACCCAATGATTCCAATACTTAGGGTGAGAAAACCAACAAATGCATATTCAAAAAAGGTATTTCCTGCGCAAGAATTTTTAAGAAGCCGGCTCTTAAAAGGTTTTGAACAGGCTGAGATAATATGATTGTTTGCTTTTAAGAAAGAAAAATTATAGAGCATGTTGTATTATTCTCTATTTATTTTGGGCGAAATACAAAGCGAGCTTTACTATTAGAGAATGTTCCAAAGACCAGTGCTATTGTATGTCTGTACCAAATTATATCCATTGGACAGCCTTTTATATGCAATTAGAAACCCAACACTACAATTTAAATGAATAGATTTGAACGAATAGTATGTGTGTCGACATTCTTGAAGATAACTGGACTATTTTCTATAACAGTTTACAAAGTCATCATTTTAATCACATTTAAATTCTTATCAAATCAAGTAAAAAATAATCGGTTTGGCTTAGTCGGTTAAGGTATGTTAAATGATGTAAAGTTTTTAAAAATAACGCACTTTTTCTCTTTGATTTGTTTTTATATGATAAATGCTTATTTTTTAAACCAGTTGTTATTACAAGTGTATTTACAAAGTTACACCGTTCTTGCTAAAAATCAAAA
>JBCDLA010000026.1:0-30598 GCA_038745945.1 Cyanobacteria bacterium P01_H01_bin.74
ACAGCCGAAGCCTTGGAGGCTGTGCTACTTAAAAAAATGTCTGAAGCCGTAGCGTGTTCAGATTTTTCACGCCTGTGTAAAAAACGGCTGGGGTTGTTAGGGGCCAGCCAGGGCCCCTAACGAAGCAAAAAAAGAAAAATTGTTCAAGAAGATTATTAAAGTCGTAGCGAGTTCAGATTTTTCACGCGAGTATCAATAAACGGCTGGGCTACTGGAAGTTTTCCAGGTAAAAATAAAAATTAAACTCGGGGCCAAACCCGTTTCTATAAAATAGGCCCCTGACGGGACAAAGAAAGAAAGTGAGTTTGAGAAGATTATTGAAGCCGTAGCGAGTTCAGATTTTTCCGCCAGTGTAAAGCTTCCGTAGCAAGTTTGGGAAATTTTGTCGGGTTTGCGAGGTCAACCGGTTCTGGGGTGTAAAATTGCGTCAGCAATCACCCCAGAAACCGACTTTACGGGTGAGGATTGCTGAAAGCAACCGCAGCCGTAACGGAGGTAGGATGACCGTAAACATGCAACTGATTCGGGGGGTGTTAAGCGGGGGGTGCCCTCCCGCTTACGCAGCGAGGGGTTGTTAGGGGAGAGAGAGCACTCTCTCTCCCCTAACGAAGCAAAGAAAAAGTGAATTTGAGAAAATCTTGCCTTCCCGCAAAAAACCCGAAAGGAAAAAAATTTCTTCTGGTGCCAAGGGTTCTTTAGAAGAAATGACATTATTTACCCTGGTAAAATAAAAAAGAGATTGTAGAAATACACAATCTAAAAGTAAACAAACCATTAATCATTCATTTATGAAGCATCTAGAAACAGAACGCCAACCAAACCAACCGGTCTTTCTTCAGCAATCCTGGCAGAATGTTTTGTTTCTAAATTACGCCATTCAGCCAGAAGAAATACGCCCCCTTTTACCTGACGGTTTAGAATTGGATCTCTACAACGACAGTAGTGCATGGGTTAGCATTGTGCCTTTTCAGCTGAAATCAAAATTGCCGTTTTTAAAAACCTCATTTTTCAATACTTGGCAGTGGCCCATTCAGCTGAATGAACTCAATGTAAGAACGTATGTCAAAGTAAACGGCGTTGCGGGTATTTATTTTTTCTCGCTAGACGCCAATGATCTTTGCTCAGTCTGGGCTGCCCGTACTTTGTTTTCCTTAAATTATTTCAATGCCAATATTCAAGTCAACACTTTAGGCCAAGGACAAACCGAATGGCTTGCTGAACGCCGGCATCCTGGGCAAAAAAAAAGTCGGTTTCGTTTGAAAATGAAGCCCGGCCTGGCGAAAATTTCGGTTAATGAGGGATCGTTAACTGATTGGCTGACCAGCCGATGGCGTTTTTATGCAGTCAACCCAAAAGACAAAAAGACAATCATCTGTGGCACCATTGACCACGGGCCCTGGCCACTCTATCCGGCAGACATAGAAATTCTGGAAAATACCCTTCTTGACGATCACAGCCTGCCGCAGCCCGAACAACCTGAGTCCGTTTACTTTAGCCCAGGGGTTGCCGTCTCTGCTTATTGGCGACAACCTCTATCAAAATTGAGCTAACGTTCTATTTGCAAGGCAATAATATTTCGCTATTTCGCCAAAACCGATTCAATAAGTAATTGGGCTTTATAAAGAATAGACAAATAAACACTTGTGCATTTTCAAGACAAACTTCAACTTATAAAACTTAAGGCACTATAAGTTTTTAAACAAAACCGCAAGTATTTTTATTTAAAGGCCAACTTGAAGTTGAATTTGATCGATTGTAATTTGGGTTTGGGGAGAAAACGCATTTAAACCCGCTTGCAATGCGGGCAAAAAAAAGGACAACTCACTGGCCAGCGATGCGTTTGCAACCATAACCAGCAACGTGTTTTTACCTGCCTTATGATAAACCCGAACCGCCCGCGTGTACTGTACCGCATGCTCGCCAATCAGTTTTGTAGCCTGCCCTGGCCACAACGCCAGAAATGCCAGCTCATTGACTTTTTTATCCAGGGCAACAGCTTCACACACCTTGGGTAAGACTTCAGACAGCACAGCCATTGAGCCTTTTCTTTTGATACTTTTTTTCTTTTTTTCCTGATAGCGTTTTGTCATTGTTTTTGACTGTCACCCTCATATTTTTCGCGCTGATGAAGGGTCACCTCCCGAAGCAGGTTATCAAATGAGGTGACTTTGCTGGTGTAGGGTTCTTCTCTAAAGTTAAACGCTTCAAACAACAATGCTTGCTCATTGACGGGATGCACCCACCCGCCGTTTAAACGTTGAATGTAAGTTTTTAACTTTTCTTCTCTTTTGTAGCGCGGATTAATGGCCAAATTTAAATGCACCAGATTAACCGTATTCACACGGCCCTTTTTGCCAGCACACTGAATCCCCAAATGCCCAACCGCCCCTGGAAAAGTCAGCAATGCCCTATCATTTCTAAACAGCCGCATCTGATAATCAGGGTACAAATAACTGTCATTAATCCATGCAAGCGGGGATACACTGCTTAAATGCAACCGGGGCAACTTGTAATGCGTGATGCTGCTGTCTGTCATCAATAAACCAGGCAGAAAAGTCTTAAGCAGTGGCTCCGGGTACTCATCGTCATCCAGTCGTAAAACCCAATCACCTGTACACCGGGAAACCAGTGCTTCAAGGCCCGCATTACAAGTTAAAGCAGTGCTTTCAATTACAAAGGCCACATCCGCCAGCTTCTGACAAACTTCCAATGTGGCGTCTGTGGTTTTACTGTCAACCCCCACAACAATTTCATCTGAAAAATCACGGCTGTACTTGAGCAATGGGGCAATGCGATCGGCTGAATTCATCGTCATAATGCAAACACTGAGTTTGGGCCGACGGGGATCTGTTTTTGAGGTGTCACTCTTCTTTTGCCAAAGGGGATGCTTAAATAGGATCTCGTAAAGATTGCCAAGCTTTTTGGCAGCCCGCCGCATTTGCTGACGGCGCATATCTTTTTTTAAGACCTTAAAATAAGCAGCGTCTTTGATAATGTCTAGTTGAGGTCGAGCATCCACCATGTGACGTATTATAGAATCAATACACCCTTTCTTAAACTGATGAATTGAGTGACAAGCCAACTATTTCTGGAAAACCTGCTGTTATTTTAAAAATGCAATGTAAAATAAAGGGGAGAAAATAATGGCCAGCCCAAACCGAAAGCTTTCCCTTGAAAAACGCCAACGATAAAGACACCAAAAAAAATCAGCTCCGTGAATGGATACGTCAAAAGCAACTCAAACAAAAATTCTTAAAGCTGCTTCAAATTTGTTTTTCAAAACTTAGCTTAATTTTAATATGCTGCGTGCTCTTGGTCCTGTCACTAACAACCATCCTGTGTTTTAACTTCCTGGATCTCTCCAAAGGTATCGATCAAAACGGGATCAGTTTAAAAGCATTTTACGCTGACAGCACCATTGAAGTGGTGGATGAAGAAGCCATTCAACGAAAAATTGATCGGGCCAAACAGACCATTACCCCCATTTATCAGGATCCAACCAAACACAACGCCGATATTCTCAGAAATTTAAACGCACTGTTACAAAACCTGGAAGAATTGTCTCAAAAAGCTGGGAGCACAGAAAAATCTTCAGGACTCAAACACCAGACCGCCTTTTATTCTCTGGTCAGCGCGCAAGACAATGTCACAGATATTTACAAAACGTATTTTACATCGCCTTTGCCGGCTGAACGATGGAAAGGCATTGAGCAAGCTGCTCAAAAAACCATTGCCAGTATTTTGAATCAAGGAGTAACAGAGTCTGATGATCAACTTAAGCGGGCAGACATTATAAAAAACGCCCTGAAAAAATCTAACCCCAGGACGTCAGACAAGCCATTGCTTTACCTCATAGTAAATACAACCCTGGAACCAAATTTGATTCTGGATGATGTTGCCATGAAGTTAAAGCAGGAAACCCTGGCGCAACGCATTGCAGAAAAACCTGAAATCAGAATCTTTGCAAAATCAGAGAAAATTGTAGACAAGGGCCAAAAAGTCAGCACTGTCCAAAAAGCGGCACTTGAAAAAATGGGCAAAGTGTTTGGCCAAAATACCATATTGTCCTTCCTGGGCATCTTTTTTATTGTGATCTTGTTTGTTTCCACATTGTGGCGCTATCTCTATCACTTTAAAGATCAACAATTTTTCAAACCGCGTCAGTCAGCGCTCATTGCAACTTTAGTAATTGCAACCACATTGACTTTTCACCTGCAAAACCAGGGGGCTTTTGGTGATATGCCACTTTATGCTTTGCCTTTGGCCAGCACTGCCCTCATCATTGCAATTTTCACCCACTATCAGTTGGCTGTTATGGTCACAACCCTGCTTGTTTTTCTGCTGTCTGTCACGATGCACCAACAGTTCCAGGGACTGGCCATATTGCTGTTCGGCAGTTATGCTGGCATCTACGTTTTAAGCAAGCGAGTCAATTACAACGATCGCGGGCAATTAATGATTGCCGGGTTTTACGTGGGCCTGACCAATGCTGTATTACTGATAGTTCTCAGCCTGCTTAAATCAGAATTTATAGGCATTCTGCCCACCAATACCGACTCTGGCAATATTTTAAACTGGGGGATGTCCAGTTTAACCGGCATTTTATGGACCTTGGGCAGTGGGGTCTTATCGGGTATCTTGACCATTGGCTCACTGCCTTTTCTGGAAGCTGTCTTTGGCCTGATTACACCATTTACCCTGATGGAGCTCGGCAATCACGATCAACCGCTGCTAAAACGCATGCAGTTTGAAGCACCGGGGACATTTCATCACAGCATTATGGTTTCCACATTGTCAGAGGCAGCTGCAGAAGAAATCGGAGCCAACGTACTGCTGACCCGTGTTGGGTGCCTTTACCACGACATTGGTAAAATGAAGCGCCCGCTGTTTTTTATTGAAAATCAGGCCTATTTTGGGGTGGAAAACCCGCATGACAAACTCACCCCGCGCCTCAGTAAGATGGTGATTACAGCACACCCCCGCGACAGTATTGAAATGGCCAAGCAGCACAAACTGCCCGATGTTTTAATGCCCTTTATGACTGAGCACCACGGCACATTAACTGCCGGGTACTTTTACAATCAGGCATGCATTGAAGAAGGAATTGAAAACGTCAATAAAACGCAATTCCGTTACCCCGGTCCAAAGCCTGGCAGTAAAGAGACAGCCATTGTGATGCTGGCTGATGCCTGTGAGTCCTCGGTTAGGGCTTTAAAAGGGCCAACCGCAGCCCAGGTTGAAGAGCGGGTGAATAAAATTTTTAACCAGCGCATTGAGGACGGACAATTTGACAACTGCCCCATTACTTTTGAAGATATTGAGCGCATTAAGCAAACTTTTATCCGTGTATTGCGGGGCATTCAGCATAACCGCATTGAATACCAGCAGACAATGATGCGCGAACTGGGCAAAAAACTGCCTGAACCTGCCAACGGCAAACCCCTTGAAAACGGAAAAACCAGTCAAACAAGTGACAGCGGAACCTCTAAAGAAACGCAGTTCATTGGTGAAGATGAAGACTGGTCCACACAGTGCTGCTAACAGTGCTGCTAACTAAACACTTACTGTTTTAAGACGGCAGGCCAGTCAAATGCAGTGGCACTCACCTGATAATTCTCGAGAATAGCAGCGACAGTTCTGCCCACGGCCAAGCCTGAGCCATTAATGGTATGCAGGTGCAAATTCTTTGCCGCACTGCTGGATCTGTACTTTAAGCCAATCCGGCGGGCCTGGAAATCCGTAAACCAACTACAACTGGATATTTCCCGGTAAACCCCTTGTGCAGGCATCCACACCTCAATGTCAAAACACCGGGCTGCCGAAAACCCAATATCCCCCGCACAGAGATCCACCACCCGGTAAGGCAGTTCCAGCTGCTGCAAAATCATCTCGGCATCGTTTAATAATTTCAAATGCTCGTCTTCCGCCATATCAGGCGAAACCAGTTTGACCAGCTCCACTTTATCAAACTGGTGTTGGCGAATCAGCCCACGGGTGTCTTTGCCAGCACTGCCTGCCTCGCGGCGAAAACAAGGGGTATAGGCCACCATTTTAAGCGGCAGTTGATCTTCTTGTAAAATTTCACCCGCATACAAATTGGTCACAGGAACTTCGGCCGTTGGAATGAGAAACAGTTCATCGTGCTTGCAAGCAAAAACATCGGCCTCAAATTTTGGCAGCTGCCCTGTGCCTGTTAAAGCCGATCGATTGACCAGCAAGGGCGGCATGATTTCCTCATACCCATTCTTAGTATGGGTATCCAGCATAAAATTAATCAGGGCGCGCTCAAGTTTAGCCGCTTCTCCCCGAAGCACTGAAAACCGGGATTGTGCCACTTTAACGCCCCGATCAACATCCAAGATGCCCAGGTTTATCCCAAGTTCATAATGCGGCACCACCGGATTGGCACAGCGGCTTTTAAACGCTTTCCCCCATTCACGCACCACCACATTCTCGTTTTCGGTCTGGCCATCCGGTACTTTTTCATCAGGCAAATTCGGCAAATCAAGCAGGAGTTGTCTTTGCTTTTCTGCAATGGCTGATTTTTCGAAATCAATGGTTTTAATGCGTTCGGCAATTTCTCTGGTTTGGGCCTGAATGGCTGATGTGTCTTCACCGGCTTTTTTGGCAACAGCAATTTGTTGTGTCACCTGATTGCGCTGGGCACGAAGCTGTTCTTCTTCTTTTAAAAGCTGCAACCGGGTGGCATCCAGGGCTTTAATGGCATCAACAGACAGATTAGGATTTCGCCGTCTTAGCGAAGCATTGACGGCATCAGGGTTGTCTCGGATTGTCTTAATATCGAGCATTTAACGTACAGTGAAGAGCCAGTGGGATCATTTTTTCTTGTGGCTTGCTAGCTAATTAATTTTTTGGGCAATAATCAGGCCATTGGCTGTTTGCATGTGACTCACAATCCAGTTTTCCGATTGCTGAATGGCTTGAATAAAATCAGTCATCTCAGATTGGTGCGATACAGTGTTATCAGCAACCAACAAGCCGCGGGGACGAATTAATGCATTGGCCAGCGCCAGGTATTGAACATACTCAGACTTTTTGGCGTCCAAGAAGATGAAATCAAAAAGCGACGCTTTTTTAACAGCTTCTTCTTTGAGGCCATTTAAAGCGTCTAAGGCATCCCCCAGAATAAAACGGACATTGGGCAAGACCCCTGCATCAGCAAGATTCTTTTTCGCTGTCCCTTGGCGTTCATCGGAGGCGTCAATGGTATGAACCACCCCGTTAAAGGGTTGCGTCGCCAAAGCAAGGTGCAACGTTGAATACCCAATGGATGTCCCCAGTTCTATAATTTTACTGCTCTGATGAATTGAAGCCAGCAAGTATAACAGTTTGGCCTCATCTTCCGGCAGACACCAATTGGCTTCTCGCTCATCTTCAGCCTTGGTCAGCCGTTGAATCACTGGATTTGTAAAAACATTCTGTACCATTGTACTGCTCATTTGACTGCCCATAACCGTGCCTTTCTGATCATATTGCCATTGTGGTCAACTTTTTTATGACACAACTTCCATTTACTTTCCATTTACTTCTAATTATTATGCCATCTCTTGGCAGTATCTTCAATTAAGTTTGCCAGTGCTGTAAAGCTCGGGGTTTTAGGGACAAGGGCGTGTGTGTTTCCTTTTTTCAGGCTTGCTTTTTCTTGATTTATTTTGCTTTGGGTCATTTTTTCCATAAGCGTCGCTGCT
This sequence comes from Cyanobacteria bacterium P01_H01_bin.74, assembly GCA_038745945.1. Classification (GTDB taxonomy): domain Bacteria; phylum Cyanobacteriota; class Vampirovibrionia; order Vampirovibrionales; family Vampirovibrionaceae; genus JBCDLA01. Next base: position 7,710 of record JBCDLA010000026.1, read on the forward strand.
GTGGGCTGTCCAATACAAAAATACTGAAGACCAGAACACTGCTGCACCAAACGATTGCAACATGGGTTTTCCGAAAACGCAGAAACCGCAGAACTGCTTGTAAAGACCACCCAAACGGGCAACTTATTCGACAAATCCAGCAAAGTCTGCCAGTCCTTGTGATTTGCACTATCAGGGGTTTTCTCCGTGTGATAGACCTGAATGGGGGAGACAAAACCATTTTTTTCCAATAACTTAGCGCCAAAAGCTTGGTCTGCCAGTGATCCGCAAGGCCACCAGATGGATTGATTGGGCTTGCCTTTTTGGGTATTAAAAGACTGAGCCGCTGCCAAGGCACTGGACTGCTGTGATACAAATTGCGCCGAAAAACCCACAGTTTCAAGCAGCGCAGCATTGGTTTTCTGGCCGATAACAGCCAATTTACACGTGGGCAATACAGAAAGCATCACCGATTGTTTTGCCTGAAAAAACGCCTGAAACCCATGCCTACTGGTAAAGAACAGCCAATTGGGCGGGGGTAAGATTGCAATCTTTTGTTGAATCAACTCAGGCAACTCGTAACCAACTGAAACCAGGGGGATATGAATCACCTGAAATGCTAATTCTTCCAACCGGGATTTCAGGGGATCGTTATCTCTTTGCGGATGGGTCAGTAAAACAATCGGTTTTTGCATTCAGCAGTGTGCCTTTAAACCAAAAAGTCAAAATTAGAAAAAATTAAGCGTTTAGAAAACCAAGATTTCTAGAGAATACCCCCAATGATACCGCGGAACAACAATCTGTTTTTGTGGATAATAGACCCACTGAACGGACGCACACTGAGCCATGCAAAAAACAAGATTTTAGATCACGAATTGCATTTCGCGGCCTGTGAATGGGACTGAATGCATGCCACCCTCACTTTGGAAGGAAATAGCTGTTTAAACGATTCAAAACCTTGTAGGTTTCAAACCGTTCAAACAGCGACGACAACTGATTGTTTTGATTAAAGTAATCTAGAGTCAATACAGAATGCAATGAACCCACCATCTCAAATGTTGAACAGCCATTACGCAACCTGGATGCAATACGCCATAGCAGAAGCCAAAAAGGCGCTGCCAACAGACGTTCCTGTTGGGGCCTTAGTGATCCAAAACAATGCACCCATCGGCTGGGGCTACAACACCCGTGAAAAAGACAACAACCCACTCGGGCACGCAGAACTGAATGCCCTGGCCGTTGCTGGCACTGCCTTGAAAAACTGGCGTTTAAACGATTGCACCCTGATTGTGACGCTGGAGCCATGCCCTATGTGTGCAGCCGCCATTCAGCAAGCACGAATCAAAACCATTATCTTCGGGGCCTACGATCCGATATTAGGCGCTTGCGGCTCAAAAACCCAAACGTTCCACGATAATTCAACGGTTCTTGGCGGCATCATGGAAAGCGAATGTAAAACGCTGCTTGATGCATTTTTTAAGACCTTACGGTCCTGATGAAAGCAGCCCTTCATTACCTCACTTCGTTATTAAACAGCAGCCTTAACAACCGCTGAAACATTGCCCCGTTCAACGCCAAAAACGGCTAATTCGTCTTGCGTTTTCACATGCTGGGCAACCAATACATTGTCTTCCAGAACCGCTTGCCAGGATTGTGAAGGGTGCGTTGTCGTTAAAATGACCTGACTGGTCGGGTGCAGCTGATTGACCAGCAGGCGTTGCCGCTCATCATCCAACTCGGCCATCACATCATCCAGCAGCAGCACAGGAGGCTCCATGAGTTTTTGACGCAGGAGTGCCATTTCTGACAGTTTTAACGCCAAGACAATCGTGCGTTGCTGCCCTTGACTGGCATAAGCTGTGGCCAGCATGGTATTCAATGAAAAGACAATATCATCCCGGTGCGGACCCACCAGGCAAACCCCGCGCTGCATTTCCAGATTCAGGTGCGATTCCAGTGCCGCAGACAAGATGTCTTTGATGACCGCTTCATCAAGCAACTCCCCTGAACGCACACCATAGTTGTTGCTGTTCTGCGGGTCTGAATCAACAGGCAGCCATTTGCTCTGATACCCCAACTCGAGGTTTTCATCACCGTTGCTTAACGTTTGATGGTTCGATTTAATCAGCGGGTAGACCATCGACAACCCCCGCAACCGAGAGACTGTTAATACTGTTGCAGCTTCCGTAAACTGCATATTCCAGGTTCTCAGGTAATCCGGTGCGTAAGAGCCCATGCCCTGCTTGAGCAGCATGCTTTTCTGCTGGCGAATTTTTTGAAACGTATTGCAGTAATTTAAGTGCCGTTTATCGTATTGCGAAACCAATAAGTCGAGCCACTGCCGTCTGTCTGCCGGAGCGCCCCGAAGCAGCAACAAATCAGGCAAGAAAAACGACACACTGGGCAATAATCCCAGAACTTCTGAGCGGCTGCGTAATACATTCACATGGTGTTTAAACCGGGTTTTTAACCGATCATTTGCAATACTCAATGTTGCTGAAACAACGGTTTCTGCCTGATGCAAATGAGAAAAAACGGTTGCTGAAACCAATGCTTCTTCTTTTTCAGCCATTATCAATTCCCGATCAGAACTGGTTCGGTTGGATTTAGCATGGCTTAAAAAATACAGCATCTCAAGCAGGTTGGTCTTGCCTTGCCCGTTTCTTCCCAAAATAATATTTACCCCGGGTGAGAATGCAATATCGGCTGCTGAATAATTTCTAAATTGTTTTGCGTGGACCTGTTTCACAAACACTGTAAAGATTTTGCCTGCTACTTAACCTGAACTGGCATCACCAAGCATAAATACTGCTTGTCATCTTTCGGGCGAAACAACGTGGGGGATAGCGACCCGCTGGTTTCCATCTTTACTTCATCAGTGTCCATGACTTTCAAGGCATCAATCACGTACCGATAATTAAATGCAATTTGAAAGGGCTCACCGTCATAACTGACATCCATGGTATCTTGTGAGTCCCCAACATCGGGCGTTTGGGCTTCAAGGCTCATGGCAGACTTGTCAATTGAGAGTTTCACAATATTGGTTCGCTCATTGGCCATCACAGACATTCGCTCCAGGGCTTCAATAAATGAGCGCCTGGGGGCATGGAGGACAATGGGATTGGTGGTTGGAATCAGTTGGTTGTATTGCGGATACATGCCGTCCAAAAGGCGAGAGACAATATAAAACTGTTCCGTGCGAAAGGCAATCTGGCCATCTGCAATGGCAACCCGCAACCAACCCGTGTCGTCATCGTTTACGACCAACAGCTTGGAGAGTTCTTGCAAGGTTTTGGCTGGAATAATGGCAGAGACGGCACTGGTTTCTGGGCTTGAAGCGTTACGGCCATTGCCGTTGGCCAATGAGTCGTCTTGTCGCTTGGCCAGGCGGGATCCATCGGTTGCTGCCATTTCTAGTCCGTTTTGATCCATTTTAAAATAGACACCCGCAAGCACATTGTTGGCATCGTAGCCAGCTGCAGCAAAGGCGGTCTGATTGATGGCCTGCATAAAATTGACAGGGCTTACTTCAATGGCTGTGTCTTGATCCAGGGTTGGAATTTCCGGGAATTCCTCAGCGGGCAGGGTTCTAATATCAAAGACAACGGAGCCCGATTGAATGGTTGCCACTTGGGTTTCAGGATTTACAGAAACTGAGACGAGCTCTGATTTGGGTAATTTGCTGATAATTTCAGCCAGTTTTTTGGCCAGAATGGTGGTTTGCCCCAACGCAGTGCAGGTGGCGCTGACCACGGTTTCGATTGAAAAATCAAGATCGGTGGCAGAGAGCTTCAGTGTTGAAGCGTCCAGGCATTCAATACGAATGTTGGAGAGAATCGGCTGGATGACCCGTGTTGCAGTGGCACGTTGCACGGCTGTGACGGCCTGAAAAAAGTGTTCTCGTTCAAGGACAAATTTCATTGTGACGGTAACGGCTCCTGTACGTTGTATTGAGAGAATAGTAAGCAAACGTAGTAAACAAGTTTCATCGACAAGCTTTATAAACTTTATGAAGTTTATAACCAAGGGAATGGATAGTCACGTTTCTCTAGCGTACACAATTCTTGGGGTAAAGTAAAAGGATTCATTAATCGAAACAAAACTTTTGCTAGGTATTAATTAGTAAAATTTTAATTAAGCTCTAGATTAATTAAAGTACAATTTTGAGTGGTGGAAAGCCAATGAAACGAAGACGCTTAAGCGATTACAAAATTAAAAAGATTATTAGACACTTTGTGCTGGACGTGAATGCGACCCAGACCAATGAACTTCTCATCCATAGTCTAATGAACTACATTTGAAGGAGTGTAAGTGGCGTTGGAAGAAGGACAAAGATACAATGGAATAAGAACTGTTCAATCTATTCAAAACTCTACGAGTTTCAAACAGGTTGAACAGTTCCGATGACTACTGATTGTTTTTATTTAACTAATCTAGAGCCTACTAAATAATTTGGCTTTAAATCCATCACTTCAATAAAAACAATCAATCTTCGTCGCTGTTTAAACGGTTTGAAACCTAAAAGATTTTGAATCGTTTGAACAGCTCACCTTACAAAATCAAGGGGGAGGCTTTCAGGGCCGTTCACATTATTTATTAAAGAAAAAAAATCATGCTGTAGAGATTCTGTTCAAAACATCGGCAATCGAGTACATCCACTTGTAGAAAAATCGTTATTGTGTTCAAAACACCAACACTTCTGACAAGTTTTCTACAAGTTTTGAACAAGCTGAAATCTAATATTACCAAGCTTTTCCGAAAGTTTTATACAGATTTTGCTATTCCCTAAGTATGATGACTATAGAGTTATATAAAATTCTATTAATTAAAACATGTCGAAAAGTAGGGACTGATTACTGGGATATTTTTATTCCCTCTTTCTTGTAGTTTTTCACAGGTTTGGTTTTTTCCTGAATATGATGACTGGATAAATATTTAGTATTTAAGAGGATGTGCTTTGACGCTAAGAACCCCAAAAAGAAATTCATTTTTTTGATCGGCTTTTACTCCAGAATGTTGCCTTTAGGCAGCATGTCTTCAGGTGTTTCAGCTACTGTGTTTTGCAGCCAGTCTAGGTAGGCTTTAGAGCCCCCAATAATCGGCAGGGCAATCAGCTCAGGCACATCATAACTGTGCATCTTATTTAGAATGTCCTCTATGGCGGTCAGGTGATTGATTGTTGTCTTTACCACCAGCAAAATTTCTGCATCTTGTTGAATGGTATTGTCCCATTGATAGACGGAAATTAATTGAACCGGGCTGTTTCCACTTTCAACAGGGAAAATATTGACGCAAGCAGCCTGTTTTCTTTTAATCAAGGTAGCTGATAGGTCTTCAGCTTCTTTTTTTGATGAACAGGTAATGAGTGCAACACATGGTGCATTTGAATTTGACTGGCTTGTAATCATGCGCAACCTCTTAAAATAAGGAAGATATAAAGATTTTTTGAGAATGTCAAATTTCTTGGGTAGGTCCTTGACCTGAATGACAGCATACGGTTTAATACCCCTTAAACATAACCAAATTGTACAAAAAACAAATAATTATGAGGGTTGTGTTTGCTGTCTTGATATAATTTTATGATAGTTTTGTAGGCGTTATTAACAGGTACAAAATTTAACCGTTTTGTAAATTTCAACAATGATGAGGCAGCAATGTCTCGGTGATTAAATGAAGGAGAGATCCATGAACTTTAAATTATTTGCTTTAACAGCGCTTGGTTTGGCTGTTGCTGGTACAGTTGCTTTAAGTGGTTGTGCAAGTAAAGAAGCTGCGACTGAAACCCCAATGCCAGCTGTTGAAGGTGCTATGAATGGTGCCGCTGAAGCTGTTGAAGGTGCTGCAGAAGGTATGAAAGAAGCTGCTGGTGGTGCTGTAGACACTGCTGCTGAATCAGCACATGGTGCTGTTGATGCTGCACACAAAGCTGTTGCTGGTGAAGATCATGCTGCCAAAGAAAGCCACGAAGCTGGTGCCCACCATGAAGAGGCTGGTCATCACTAAAATCGGTTTTCTTTAAAAAAATATTAAAAAACTGTGCTGTTTTTAAATTGGCACAGTTTTTTTAATGGGATTTTTTTGAAATCAATAGTTTAATGTGTGAAGCCAGTTGCGAGAAAAACTGAATAGCTTTCTGGATTTCGCAATAACAGGACAACCAGAATGACTGCTGATTGTAGAACTGGTTGGGCAATTGAATTTGTGCATACGTTGAAATCATGTGGGGTGGTAAATCTTTGTTTTGTTTTAAGGTGAGGCTGACCTCAAGAATTAACTGAAGTTGGGCGTCGGCGTAAAAAGGTTCTGTTTGATGCAAGCCTTCATCTGCTTCAAAGAAAAACAAGATTTTAAAGGCAGCATTTAATGAGCTGTCATTGCTGTTGGGGTAGACGGGCCACTTGTTTAAGGCTTTTTGCACCGAAAGCTCGCCGTCATAAACCGCTTCCATCAATTGCCCGGCAAGTTTGCGCGGGGTAACAGTATTGCTTTCTGTTGTAGGGTCTGAGGCAGGCATTGGGAGATTGGATGGATATTGGGAAGCTTGATAGAATCAGGCGTTATCAGCTTATTGTTGATTTCTGGTGTTCGTTGGTACTTTCTTTCGCCTGAACACCGGAAGGCAAAAACGTCGGCCGAAAAGGAAGCTGTCTAGGATAAATTCAGCGAATCAGTCGCTTGTTTGACTTTTTGATTCGTAAATCTGACATTTAAAAAAATATCATTATAATCGAATTTAGACAGTTTCTGAGTGGGTTTCATTTTTTCAGAAAACACGATGATTTGGGTTTGATAACGACCGTTGAGGAAAAAACGCATGATCCAGGCCAGTGGTTTTTTTATTTCAGATTTAATGCCAAGCGCTGATGAAGAACCAAATCAGAATGTAAACGCTCAATCGGCCCCATACATTCCTATTTTTGGACGCAAGGGTTTTTCTAGTGACCAACCTGCGGATGCACTGGATGTGCTTTACCCCAAACAATTTCAGATTCCTCCAACACCAGAACAGGTTAAGCAAAACAACGCCAAGCAAACGAGTTTTTCATTTGCCTCACATCTCCATTCAGGTGGTCAATACTTAGATAATCAAAATGGAATCACTGATATCAATAACAGGCCTTTAATCCAACCTGATCGGGGTAAATACAATGCAACAGTTGCTGTATATCCAGAAAATAATGCGACCCTAACCCCAAGTACTGTAGAACGTCCAAATACAGCAGATAAAACAGCCAAAAATATTGAGTTGAGTACTTCCAAGTCCGATAGTTTTGTATCATCTGGCGGGATGTTGCCATCCATACAGTCAGCTTTTCCGTTTCAATCGAAACCTGAAAAAAAACCGACGATAAAATCCAAAAATATTATAGCTGCTTTTGGCGAAAAATTAGAGACTTGGCTGATTGATGCCTTAACAGAAGAAGAGCCGACAAGTAACGGCTTGGAAAACCCGGGAGACCGTCCCATTGGTTTGGGTCAGCTTAATGCTGTTTCAAAGGATGATGAAACACCTCAAACAAAACCTTTTTCTGCTTTTTTAAATGCTACTATCGATGCTGACAAACGGCAGGGTGATAAGGCCAATCCGTTTGCCAACGCGCCTCAGTTGTCTTTTCAGCCGCCATTTGCTTCGTTACTATAAAAGAATATTTCCTCTCGGGTCTTTTGCGGGAAGGCAAGTTCTTTTTAAAACATATTTTCTTCTTTTACCCTGTTTCGTCAGGGGCCCTGGCTGGCCCCGAGTTTAATTCTTTTCCCCTGGATAACATCCAGTAGCCCAGCCGTTTTTTTACGCTGGCGTGAAAAATTTGAACTCGCCACGGCTTCAAACAAGTTTCAAAGTGGCACAGCCTCCAAGGCTTCGGCTGTGTACCCAAAGGGCATCCACATCTCTAAGGCCTTACGGCCAAGAGCTGCGCACTTTGTTTTAACTTGCCACCCTAAAACAGCAGATTTTTCCGCCAGTGTAAACCCCCCGTAGCAAGCTTGAAAATAGTGGAAGTTGCTGGTTCTGAGGGGTAAAATGGCGTGAGCCAGACCCCTCAGAAACTGCCTTTGCGAGTGAGCATACCCGCAGGGTAGCACAGCCGCAAGAGCAGGAAGCAACTGGTTATCTCCTTTTGTCTTTGAAAGGAGTCCAGAGGAAACGGGACGTTTCTTCTGGTGCCAAGGGGTCGTTAGGGGAAAGGGCATAGCTTTCCCCTGACAAAGTAAAAGAAAAATATGTTTTAAGAGAAGATCTTGCTTTCCCGCAAAGAACCCGAAAGGAATAAATTTTGCTGCGGATCTGGGCTTGTGTTTTTGCTAAATTTAATCATTCATGATCCTTTCTATCCAGCAACAACTTATGGCAACCTTAATGCAAGCTTTGCAAGGATCTCTGCCTGCATTGAATCTGGATTCATTGCCCCAAGAATTGATTAAGAATGCTTTAAGCGGCTTTAAACTTGAAGTACCCAAAAACCCTGAGCATGGGGATTTTGCTTGTAATGTGTCTTTTTTGTCAAAAACAGCAAAATTGCCGCCACCCAAAATTGCCTCGGTTTTATCTGCGCATATCCAAGCCAATCCAGATTTTTCAGTTGCTGTTGTGGGCGGCTACCTGAATTTTAAACTGGCAGACCCGATGCTTTTGCGTCAGTTGGCTGGCCTGCTCGCCACAGAAGATCTTGGAAAAAATGACAGCCAGTGCAATGAGCGCATTCTGCTGGAATTTGTATCGGCAAACCCGACCGGGCCGTTACATATTGGCCATGGCCGCTGGGCAGCCTTGGGCGATACGCTGGCACGGATTTTAAGACATTGTGGTGCCACCGTGACAACAGAGTTTTATGTGAATGATGCGGGTGTTCAAATGGATAATATCGCCCACTCATTGTTTTGGCGGATTGTTGAGCAGTTGTGCGTCTCTGGATCCGTGTATGTTGCTGACCCACAGTTTGCTGAAATGGCTGCCAAACTGACGGCCTTGACCCCACCCGAAGAACTGCCTTATCCCGGGGAATATGTCATTGATTTGGCACAGGCATTTTTAGCTGACAAATTGCAGCGTGAGCAGTTTTTTAAGAATTGCCAAGAAAGCATTGTGGATGGCACTGTGGGTGAAGCTTGGCCAACCCCCTTACAACGTGAGCACTTGAAATCATTTGCCAAAATTTATCTGCTGGACCAACAAAACCATTTGCTACAAAAACTGGGGGTTCATTTTGACAACTGGGTTGCTGAGTCTATTTTTTATCAGTTTTCTGCTTACCAAGCTTCTGCTGGCCAGCATGACGATAATACAAATTTAAGCCCAATTCAAAAAACTTTAAAATGCCTGGAAGACAAAGAGGTCACCTACCGGCACGAAGAGGCTGTCTGGTTTCAATCGTCGCGGTTTGGCGATGAAAAAGATCGGGTGCTTCAAAAATCAGATGGGCATTATACGTACCTGATGCCAGATATTGCTTACCATCACGATAAATTTATCCGTAAGCTGTCTTGTGGTCAAACGTATACCCAACTTCTTAATATTTGGGGGGCTGATCACCACGGGTATGTGGCACGGATGCGTGGGGCGATGGCCGCTTTGGGCCATGAGGAATCGCGTCTTGAGATATTACTGGGGCAACTGGTGAATCTGCTGGTTGACGGCGAGCGAACCCGAATGGGCAAGCGTCGGAAAATGCTGACGCTGCAGGATGTTGTTGATGCCGTTGGTGTGGATGCCACCCGGTTTTGGATGGTGTCAAAATCTGTAGATACCACCCTTGATTTTGATGTTGATCTGGCTGCCAGCTCAAATGCCGACAATCCTGTTTTTTATGTTCAATACGCCCATGCTCGGTGTGTCAGTTTAATAGCGATGGCAACCCAGCCGGCAACGCACACAGAAACCGGTCAAATACAGGAAGCTATGGTTTCTTTGCCCGAACAAACGGCTTTTGAAAACCAAATTAAAAAAAACAGTGTGCAAGGGCTGTTCACTGAATCCGCATTGTCACCTTTATTCAATGAAGCCTTGTCTGAAGCAGAACGTGCTGCGACTCGTCAGCTTATTTTACAGATTGATCGTTTTGAGCTTGCTGTTTCTGATGCTGCCCGGTTACGCAGCCCGCATCTTGTGGTTCATTATCTGAGTACCCTTGCTACCGCGTTTCATAAATTTTATGCGGTTTGCCGAATTTTATTGGAAGACAGGCAACTCATGCAATGTCGGTTGCTTTTGGTCAAAACCACTTTATTAACCCTGGCCCAAGGGCTTGAGCTGTTGGGGGTTTCAGCCCCGCAGTCAATGTGAGTTTTTTTAAAAGGCATCTCACTGTTTTTTTGTTTTACGGCTAAATGCGTCGTGATTTAAGGAAACTGTGATGATTATCAGGTCTTTTTATGGCAGCAGGGCGACTTGATGGCCCGCTTCAGCAGCCAGTAATTCACTGGCAAGGCTGCCAAAAAGCCACTGGGCAGAGCCAATCCCATTGCAATCCAAAAAACAGGCTGATCAATACCGCTGGCCTGCATACCACCCATTGTGTAATCCACAGCGTTCATCACCAGCTCCATCGTTCCCATGGAAAGCAGCTCACCCAGCCAGATGACTTTCATCGCATTCATAATGCTTAAGCCCTGCTGATTCACCAATGGCCAAATCGCCCAGGAGAACCCAATGAAAAAGGCCAGCGCGGTTGCAAGGGAAATGGTAGCAATAGCAGGCAACTGGAAGTAAACACCCAAAAACAGACCCAGGACTTCTCCCACCGTACAGCCGATTAGGCAATGTAAAGTTGCTTGAACAGCAGTTTTCCATTGGGTTGTTTTCATCGTACTTATTTTCATTTTGATTTGTTTTGCTCAGGCTTGTTTTGCTCAGAAATAGGCAATTGGGGCTTTATTTTTTAATTAAATTAAAGCATTGTTTAAATTAAAACATTACAATGCCACAGCGTAAAGTTTATGGGAGAGAGAGAAAGTTTGGTTAATACGTTGATACAATGTCACAACCGGTTTTCTGGCTCTGGCCGTTAGGGCACAAATTGACAAAGGGGGTTTGTTTGCTGAAACAAAGCTTTGGGTTGTTTGGTGCGCTTTCCGCCAGACAAGTAGTTGCGGTTAACCGACCAGGGTTGGTTAAATCCTTCGGCCCCGTACCGTAAGGTGCCTGGACCATAGTTGGCATTAATGCGGTCCAACGCCTCCATTAACCGGGATTCCTGGGTGCGCTCATGCGGGTTGAGCAAACTGGTTTGCAAGGCTTCAGCCGGTTGCAAGTCGTATAAAACAACCCCGCTTTTGTTGTAATCATAACCGGTTTTAAAAATTTGCTCCGCCCCGCGAAGCGCCCAGTGAATGAGTGCCGCCGTATTGTCTGTTGAATACGGTAAGGGGATAGCAATGTTGTTTCGGTATTGGGGGCCTTTCCGGTAGCGATTGGTTTTCATAAAGACACACAACCCTTTGGCTGTTAGCCCTTCCGATCGCATTTTTTGGGCAGCACGAGAGGCATGCATCACAACCGACTGGCTGACATTTCTGAAGTCTTGAACCGGAGTGCCGAAACTGAGCGATGAGCGAATGGATTTGGACAATGCAGGACGAATATCCGGCATGCACGAGATCCCGCGCAACTCATAAACAGTTCGCATTAAAATCACGGTATTAAACTGTTTTTTTAAAAAGCTGTCCGGTGCGTTTTTTAAATCCAGTGCAGTTTTAATGCCTTTCTGATGCAGCTTTTGACCCCAACGCTGCCCTACACCCCAAATATCAGTGACATCGGTTTGTGCCAGGGCCATATCAATATACTTGGGTTGCGTTAGATCCAAGACGCCATTGGCTTTTCTTGATTTTTTCGCCAGCCGGTTGGCTACTTTGGCCAGCGTTCGGGTATGGGCAATGCCAATAGAAACCGGAATGCCTGTCCACTGAAAAACTGTATTCTTGATTGTCCAACCGTAGCCGGTTAAATCAGAAATCCCGTCCAGGTTTAAAAAAGCTTCATCAATTGAGTAGCACTCAAAGCCATCGGTGAACTGTTTTAAGGTTGCCATCACCCGACTTGAAAAAGCTTTGTACAAGGCAAAATTAGAAGAAAAGTACTGGATATTGTGCTGTTTAACCAGGTGCTTGATTTTAAAAAAAGGCTCCCAGGCAATCCCCAAGGCTTTAGCCTCTTTTGAGCGAGACACAATGATGCCGTCATTGTTTGAAAGCACCACAACCGGTCGGTTATTCAGGGCAGGGTTAATAACCCGCTCGCAGCTTACAAAAAACGAATTGCAATCAACCAGCGCAAAAACAGGCATTACAACGAACGAATGGCATGGGTGACCACGCCACAGCACAGCCCGGTTTTTTCATCCGGGTAAACCGGTGCATCATCTTTGACATCACTTCTTAATACCATCCGGTTGCCAAACTGCAAAAACCGTTTTAAATGATAATCCCCGTCAATTTCTGCCACAATAACATTGCCATGGCTGGCTGTTAAGGCACGATCCACAATGAGAAGATCACCTGTTCGGATGCCTTCAATGGCATCTGTATTGGCTGTAAACAGATAGGTTGCAATGGGGTTTTTAATGTAACGGGCGTTTAAGTCTGTATGGATATAGCCGTCAATTAAAGAAGCTTTGGGATGGGATGGTTTTGGGGGGCGGGCCGTTTTATTGATTGTTTTATCAGGTTTTTTATCAACTTTTTTATCAACTCTTTTATTAACCATGAGGGGGATTTTCCTTGGCGTTTCTTTTAAGGGAAGAGGCAATTTTTAAGCCGTTGGGATAAACAAAGTAAATAAGCAAATGACAAGGTCCAAGACAAGGCTCAATAGGATAATTGATTCATGCATTAAGCAATGCATTGAATTATTTTATCGAATTTTTATTCGATTATCAAGGCTTATTCATGATTATTAACATCGTTTCTTTGTTGAAATCAAAAAGCCACCAGTTCAAATACTGGTGGCTTTTGAATTGACTTTGACAACCTGGCATTCGGGCCTGGTCTGTACAGTTTAAATAATGTCAATTTTCAATTTTTTTGCCTGCACCGCTTTGGGCAGTGTGATAGTTAGGATGCCGTTTTTAAATTCAGCTTTTGCCTCTTCCGCAACCAGATCGAAGGCAAGCTGGAGTTTTCGGTTAAAACGACCGGCAACCATTTCTCGCATTAAGTACCGGGATGCTTTGTCTTCAGCATTCACGGGCCTGCTTTCGCCACTGAGTGAAATGGTGTTTCCTTCGACTTCAACCGAAATGTCTTCGGGCCTGTAGCCCGGAATGGCAGCTTTTAAAAGAACATGGTTGTCGTATTCCACCAGATCAACTGCCGGGTACCAAGCATTCAGATGCTCATGGATTTCTGGGTGACTGCTGGCCAAAATAGGTTTTAACAGGGTGTCCATCTCATCAAAAATAGAATTTAAATCACTTTTTACACGGGTTAAAGGCCTTCTGGTCATATGGGTATCCTCCTTGGTGACTTTAAAATTTAAAAATCAGTGAAACAAACTTTTATTATTTTAAAGTGACTCCTGTAAAACCCGCGGGTTTATAAGAATTTTTTAAAACTGTTTAAAAAAATATAAAATTACACCCAAAATACTCTTTTGATGAAAGATGTGCAGATCTTAATACTTTAGTTGAGTTTAGATCTGAGAAAAAACATTTTACAACGTTGTACGATTGTACCGGCTTCCGTATTACCGGTCTAGTAAAGCCTGAGGTACAAAATTAAAGGTTCTTTTCGTAAACCCGAACTTAATAAAATACTTTACATCGTTTGGCTTGTACTTTGTAAAAAATTATTAATACCTCAAAAAGGTGTTCTGCAATGGATACAACATCAAGAAACGTTGTTTCAAACAACGTCAATTCTACCAAGCGTGAAACTGAAACAATGTACCGCGAGTACTATAAAGCAATTGGCCAGTATTATTGTGCCAACAATATTGATCTCGATAATTTGGCTGAAAGAACGCGCTTTAAAAAGCAAGTATTGGCTTACTTTTTTTTAACCCAGTTTAGCGATACTGAGGTTGATGCAAAAATTGAACACAATGTTGATCTTCAAGAAGAAGAACAAAGTGATGAAATGGAGACCGACACTGATGAGGAGGCATTTTGCAATTTTTGTACCATCCGAAAGCCAGAAAAAGAGAAAGCACTGATTTGTTTAAAATGCTTGGCAAAAATTAATAAAGAAATCGTATTTATTCTGGAAACCAGACAAAAATTATTAGAAGTTAAACAAGCCGAGCGCTCAAAGTCTCTGGTTAATCCAAACACAGTCTGCACTATAGAAAGCGGGTACTATAAAATTGGACTTGAAACGGAATCGACCGATGAAATGATGTCTGCTTCAGACACTTCAGCATTACTCAAAGTTTCCGACAAAACCATTAGACATTTTGGATTCGAGCGGGTCAAAAATACCTGAAAGAGTAGTGCCAATGGCAGTTGTAAACTGTAAAAAATGTAACAAGCTATTTAAGCAAACGACTGTTGCATTGTGTTCAGATTGCCAAAAATGGTCGGTTGACGAAAAAAATTTATTGCTCGACTACATTAATAAAAATCCTGGGCTTTCTGTTAGAGAAATCGCAGAGGCTTGCAGTTTAGATATTAAAGAGCTTGAGCAAAAGGTTTTTTCTGGGTCTTTGGGACCAACGACCGCTAAAATTTCTTTTTTCTGTAAATCATGCAAAGTCCCGGTGAAGTATACTGACCTAAAGGGGCAGTTTTGTGAAATTTGTGCAGAAGAAATGGAGTCTCCGCGGATTAAAGAGAGCAAATCACAAGAAAAAGAAATAAAACCTGTTAAACGTATTGCTCAATCTGAGGAAAAGGAAAGTAGAATAGAAACTAATCAAGCCTTAACTCTGCCTGCTGAACGAGGAGCGACGATGAGGTTTGGATTTACCAAAGGCGGATAAACTGCTTTTTTTCCTGTGCATTCAGGCTTACTTATGCAGATTCAGTATTAGTGAGTATTATACTCACTTTGGTTTTTACCTTGCGGTGTTTTCCAAATTGAACAACCCCTGGCTTTAAAGCATACAAGGTATCATCTCTGCCTATGCCAACATTGTTGCCAGGGTGAAACTTTGTTCCCCGCTGGCGTACCAGAATTTCACCAGCCAAAACAACCTGGCCGCCAAAGCGCTTTACACCCAAACGCTTGGATTCACTGTCACGTCCATTTTTTGTTGAGCCTACACCCTTCTTATGTGCCATTGCCGTTATTCTCCGTGTTTATCCGTTTTTTTTAAAAAGTAAGTTTGTAAAATTAGGACACAACCGATTCAATCTGGATCCGGGTTAAGTCTTGTCTGTGTCCACGTTTTCTGCGGTAACCTTTTTTGCATCGCATTTTGTAAACCAGAATTTTTTTACTGCGTTCGTGTTTCAATACTTTTGCATTAACTTTGGCGCCTTCTATGTAAGGGGCACCTATTTTTGTTTCATTGCCGTTGGTCAATAACAATATGTTTGCAATTTCGAAATGGACATCAATGTCCATGGGCAATCGATCGACAAGCAGATAACGGCCTTCAGTCACTTTGTATTGCTTGCCGTTTAAATCAATAATCGCGGTTTTTTGAGAATCAGTCATAACACTATTCCATTAATAATCTTGAAATTTATCATTGTTCGTTAGCGTTGCTGACGAAGTATATACTGTGCAACAAATTTTAAAAAGAAAATGGTAGCAATTGCAAAAAAGCATGTCAAACATTCTATATTTCTGAATTGTTGTCCATTTCTAATCTAAAAGCTTGCCAGAGAAAAGACTGAAAAGAAACACTTTTTTACCCATTTTTTAGACATTGCATTGATCTTTTTTGTCATAAGTGTGCCTAAAAGACTGTATCAAGTCAGGCTGCAAGTCTGCTTGCATATCGAGTGGGTTTTTGTAAGAATTCTTAGACTTGTCAAGAGACAAAATACTTTAATAAAGGAATTAATTATGCCAGTCCCCAAGAAGCGGGTTGGCCGCCCTGATCAAGGCCATCGGCGCTCAACCTGGAAAGCAACTATCCCCTCAATGACATCCTGCCCAAACTGCGGTGAACTGAATTACAGTCATACCCTTTGTCCTTCTTGTGGGTATTACAAAGGACGTATTGTTAGCAATAAACTGTACGCCAAATTCCAGGCTTAGCCAAATGCCAAGCCTAACAAATAAACCCATCTGATTTATTGAGAATGCAGCTGATATCAAACTGTTTGATTGTAAATCTGTCGACAACCGACAGATTTTTGTAAAAGAGTGAAAAATGACAACAATTGCAATTGATGCAATGGGTGGAGACTATGCCCCTGATGAAATTATCCAGGGGGCAATTCAAGGGGCTAAACGCTACAACATTAAAGTTCTGCTGGTGGGTCAACCCGATTTAATTAACCAGTCAGTCAAAAAATTAGATTTTCCCGATAAATGCTACGACATTGTGGAAGCATCCGAAGTGATTGAAATGGGAGAATCAGCAGCGGCCATTCGCAAGAAGAAAAATGCCTCCATTATTGTTGCCGCAAAATGTGTAAAACAAGGCCAAGCACAAGCCCTGGTTGCTGCGGGCAGTACAGGGGCTGCGATGTCGGCAGCTTTGCTTTATATTGGCCGTATAGAAGGCATTGAACGCCCTGCGATTGGCTTGGTTTTGCCCTCGTCAGCGCCATCGCCTTGTATTTTGCTGGATGCCGGTGCTAATGCAGATTGTACCGCTGAGATGCTGACCCAATTTGCTTTAATGGGTAATGTGTTCATGCAAAGTGTTTATCAGATTGACACGCCAAAAATAGGTTTGCTGAATATTGGTGAAGAAGCTGGAAAAGGCAATGCACTTGCCCTTCAAACTTATGATCAATTAATGCATGATGGGCGGTTTCAGTTTATTGGCAACATTGAAGGCCACAATTTGTTTACGGGTGGGGCTGATGTTGCGGTAGCCGACGGTTTTTCAGGGAATATTGCCCTCAAGTCGGCCGAAGGGGTCATGACTATGTTTCGTTCGATTTTAAAGAATGAGTTTGAATCCTCTCAACGAAAAAAACTGGGCTATCTTTTTGCCAAGCCAGCCTTAAAAGGTGCTATCCGGCATGTTGACCCAGAAGAATTTGGGGGAGCACTACTTTTGGGGATCAATGGTGTTTGTGTTATAAGTCATGGCGGAAGCCATGCCCGTGCTGTGGAAAATGCGATTCGGGTCGCCGTTCATGCCATTGAAACCAAGGTTATTGACAGAATTACATCTCAAATTTAAAAGGGCTCAGTCATGAGTTTGGATAATATTGTGGAAAGTCAACATGCTGAAGGAAACCGTTTGAATGGACTTTATGGGGTATCAGTTGTAGGGGTCGGCGCTTACGTACCACCCCGACAAGTCACCAATGCTGATATTGCCACCCTGGTGGATACGTCTGATGAGTGGATTCAGAGCCGAACAGGCATTAAAACCCGTTATGTTGTTTCTGGGGATGAAAGCATTGCCGATTTGGCCATTCATGCTGCAAAAGATGCTTTAAACAGCTCTGGAATTGATGCAAAAAGCATTGAGCTTATTATTGTGGCTTCTTCGACCCCGGATACCATTTACCCTGCCGTTGCCTGCCAGGTCCAAACAGAAATCGGGGCAACCCATGCTGCCGGATTTGATATGGCACTGGCCTGTTCAGGTTTTGTTTATGCTTTAAATACGGCCCAGCAATTTATTCAGTGTGGTACTTATAAAACCGCGCTGGTCATTGGGGCAGATATTCACTCGCGGTATACCAACTGGCATGATCGCAATACGTGTATTCTTTTTGGGGACGGTGCCGGGGCGGTTGTCATTACTGCCAACGCTGAAAAAAATAATATTCTGGCGTCTGATTTAAAGCTGGATGGGTCAAAAGGCATGGAGCTTACCCTGTTTACCCAGGCAGAAAACTGTCCGTTGGTTGAGCCCAAAACGCCAGTCAATGATTACGTTTACATGAACGGCCGTGAGGTCTTTAAATTTGCTGTGGGCACAGTCCCTCGATCCATTGATATTGCCGTTAAAAAGGCAGGGCTTACGATTCAGGACATTGATTACTTTATCTTGCACCAGGCCAACATTCGCATTATGCAAGCCATGTCAGAAAAGCTGTCGATTCCTGAGGAGCGGCTGGTTGTTAATCTGGACAAATACGGCAATACGTCTGCAGCATCCATTCCCATTGCCCTGAATGAGGCCGTTCTGACTAAAAAAGTGCAACCTGGGCAAAAACTTGTTTTCTGCGGTTTTGGGGCTGGTTTGGCTTGGGGAACCATTGTGCTAAACTGGACGGCAGCCGATCAGCGTATAAAATAGAGCATATAACTAAGAATAGGCTACTTTTAGTCATTTATTTTTAATTCCTAAATTTTTAAAGCCCTAATTTTTTAATCTAACGAGTAAAGCCTGCCCATGACATCCATTTTTAATCCCATTGCTTATTTATTTCCTGGTCAAGGGTCGCAATTTGTGGGCATGGGAAAAGATTTTTATCAGCATGAAGCGGGCAAAACTGTTTTTGATACCTTCAATCACCTGGTTGACTCACACCTGAGCGCCACTTGTTTTGAAGGCCCTGAATCCACTTTAAAAAGAACCTTGTACACGCAGCCAGGCATTTTGGCCACTTCACTGGCTGCTTATGACTTATTCTGCGAGAAAACAACACGCAGCCCTGCTGTGGTTGCCGGCCACAGCCTGGGAGAATATGGTGCGCTTTATGCTGCAGGTGTGATTTCTTTAAATCAGGCAGCCACACTCATTAAGCAACGCTCTGCCTTAATGGAAGCTGCTCCTGGTGGTTCCATGAGTGCTGTGCTTGGGCTTGATCCTTCAACCATTGATGAGAGCATTAAGCAGTTTCAGCAAGAAAATCCGCAGGCGCTGATTTCTGTGGCCAACTATAACAGCCCCACCCAATCGGTTATTTCTGGTTCAGCAGAAGCGGTGGCTGCTGTTTCTGACCGGTTGAAGTCGGCTGGAGCAAAGCGTGTTATTGCCCTGCCTGTCGGGGGTGCTTTTCATTCTCCTTTAATGAATGCCTCAGCTGAGGCGTTTTCAATGGCACTCAAGGATTTTTCAGTATCTGATGCTGCAGTGCCTGTGATCAGTAATGTGGATGCGCTTGCAAGCACTACAGGCCAAGACCTTCTGGAAAAACTGGGCAAACAGATTAATCACCCGGTCTGCTGGACCCAAACTATGGCCACGATGGTTGAAACCTACAAAATTAATGCTGTGATTGAATTTGGCCCTGGCAAAGTATTGACCGGGCTTTTTAAAAAAACACACCCTGCGGTCACGGTTTTCAATGTCTTTGATATTGAATCGCTGAACACGACCGTTGAATCTCTGGAAAAGATTAAAGCCCCTGTCTAAGTGTTATGTTTTTTAAAGGTTTGCACACCCACTATGTCTCAAGAAGAAAGTCAAACAAGCCCTGTTGCCATTGTTACCGGAGGCTCCCGGGGTATCGGAAAAGCCATTGTGTCTGCACTGTGTGAAAACGGATTTCATGTGGTTTTTAGTTACAATGCAAACCATTCAGCAGCAAGTGAGCTGGTTGAATCAGTTCAAAAAGCGGGTCAAGGTAGTGCAGAAGCAGTCAAAGCCAATGCCGCCAGTGCTGAAGAAGCTTTGCGTCTGGTAGAAGAGACCCATAAAAAGCATGGCCGCGTTGATGTTTTGGTTAACAATGCTGGCATCACCAAAGACGGCCTTGTGATCCGGATGAAGGACGATGACTGGCAAAATGTGTTAGACACCAATTTGACCGGCATGTTTTATACCAGCCGCGCTGCTGCAAAAATAATGATGAAGCAGCGTACTGGCCGAATTATTAATATTTCAAGCGTGGTTGGTGTTTATGGTAACGCCGGCCAGGTCAATTATTCAGCCAGCAAGGCGGGCATTATCGGTTTAACCAAGTCGCTGGCCAAAGAGCTGGGCAGCCGCAATATTACTGTCAATTGTATTGCCCCCGGCTTCATTGAAACCGATATGACCGGAGAAGTTAATACGGAAGCAATGCTGAAACAAATTCCCCTTTCGCGGCTGGGACGGCCCGAGGATATTGCCAAAGCCGTGGCCTTTTTGGTAACATCGGGTGAATATATAACAGGCCAGGTCTTGCATATTGATGGGGGATTGGCTTTTTAATTGGTATTTTTTGAAGACAAATTAAAAAATCGGTCTCAAAAATACCAGTACTTTAACAAACAGTTCAAAATACACCCCTGCAAACCATCAGTCAGAAGCAACATCCAATCATTTCATTTCACTTAATTTTAAATGGGAGACTGCATTAATGAGTAATGCCACACAAACAATTTTTGATCGTGTAAAAAAAGTTATTGTTGAGCAACTCAGTTGTGAGGAAGCGCAAGTTACCCCAACAGCCAATTTTCAGCAAGATTTAGGTGCAGACTCTCTAGATACCGTTGAGTTGGTTATGGCCTTTGAAGAAGAGTTTGGCACTGAAATTCCCGATGAAGAAGCTGAGAAAATTCAAACGGTTCAAGATGCTGTGAACTTTATTGAAAAACACCAAAGCTAACTGCATTGGCATAAAAGCCATTTAATTTTTTAAATCGCTGAAATTGAAAACTGTTAAACTAGTAAGAATGAAGGCCTTAAAAATCAAGGCCAAATAAGGGCCAACCTAATGGCAAGCAATCAAAAGCGGCGGGTTGTCATCACTGGAATGGGCGCTATAACACCCATAGGTGATACGCTTGAGTCAATATGGGACAGCCTTAAAAACGGAAAATCTGGGATCGGGCCAAACACACTGCTCCCCCAGGAAGAAATCACCTGCCCGATTGCGGGAGAGTGTACCCATTTTGATGCCACAGACTATGTGGACAAAAAAGATGCAAAACGCATGGATCGTTTTGCACAATTTGGGGTGTCAGCGGCAAAATTGGCTTACGAGGATTCTGGGCTTGCCAGTGCAAGTATTGACCCAGAGCAGTTCGGGGTTATTGTCAGCAGTGCTGCTGGTGGGATTGGCACCATTGAAACCCAACTGAGAAATTCTTTAAAACGGGGGTTTAACAAGTGTAGCCCGTTCTTGGTGCCCATGATGATTTGCGACATAGCGGGCGGTTGGATAGCCATTCAGTACAATGCCAAAGGCATTAATTATTCGGTGGTGACCGCTTGTGCAACAGGTGCCAACTCGATTGGGGAATCGTTCCGGGCCATTACCAATTGTGAAGCCGATGTCATGATAGCTGGCGGTGCAGAATCCCCGATTACATCACTTTCTGTGGCTGGATTTTATACCATGCGCGCCTTGTCTCAGCGTTATGATGAGCCAACACTGGCCAGTCGACCCTTTGACAAAGACCGGGATGGCTTTGTTATTGCTGAAGGGGCAGGCATTGTAGTGCTTGAAGAACTGAATCATGCCAAAAAACGCAATGCAAAAATTTACGGTGAAATCATTGGCTACGGGCGAACTGCCGATGCAAACGATATTGTTGCCCCTTGTGCAGATGGCAACGGCGCTGGCCGGGCCATGTCCCTGGCCATAAAAGATGCAGGTATAAAACCTGAAGCTATTGATTACATCAATGCTCATGGCACCAGCACGCCACTGGGAGATTTGGCTGAGACTCTGGCCATTAAACGGGTCTTCGGTGATCATGCTATCAACAATGGTAAGAGTGGTGGGGTGCTCGTCAGTTCAACAAAAAGCATGACAGGTCATATGTTGGGTGCGACTGGGTCTGCTGAGGCCATATTCTGTTTGATGGCCATGGAAAAAAAGCAGGTTCCTCCCACAATTAATTTGACTGAGCCTGGAGAACAGTGCGATTTGGATTACGTTCCCAACCAGTCGCGTTCCGTTGATAAGCTGGATATTGTGATGTCAAATTCTTTTGGCTTTGGTGGCCACAATGCGTCTCTTATTTTTAAGCGTTACGTTGAATGATACCTTCATTGGCCAGCAATGCCGCTTTGACTGACAATGATTCAGCCACATGCCCAAAGTACCCGTTCAGCTGACCCGACTGGCTAAGTACACGGTGACAAGGAATGACTATACCGATGGGGTTTCTTGCCAAAACGCGACCCACAGCCCTGCTTGCAAGTGGGTTGTTTGCTTGTTCTGCCAGGGATTTATATGTTGTTGCTTCACCGTAGCCGATGGATTGTAGTTTTTCATAGACAATTTTAGAAAACGATGTCAAGCTTTTCAGATAGATGGGAATGTCAAGGAAATCTGTTTTTTCACCCTGAAAGTAGGCTGTCAACTTTTGATGCAATAGTGCTGAAACTGGATAGTCGAAGGGGGATATGGAATTCAGCGGGTCAGATGAAAATTGCTTGGGTAATGGGTTTAATACCGAACCAATTTTCAGTTTTAAGCCGCAAACGGCGTGGCCACCAGGTGTTAATGCAACACGCCAAATCCCGACAGGCGAGTCATAATCGAAATAGAGGACGGCTTCTTTATTGCGGTTCCCCTTATTTTTCTGAGGATTCTGTAAAGATGCTTGCGAACGGGGAGAACCAGACCCCGCAGTTTTGGGTGAGGGCTGCGTTTTATTAAGCGTTGTTTTGGGTTGTTTTGAAGGGATTGCCATCGGTAATATACTTTCTTGAGTTCTCTGGTTTCATTATTTTTGTTGCCAGGCAAGGGGTTAAGCCAGTTTATAAAACATTAAGGTTTATTTTTTTGTCTTATTTTTTTTAGTTTTTTTTCCTTACTTTGTTATTGTCCTATTTTCCAAACTGGATTGAATATAAAATTCAACAAGCATTGCTGCTTTTCATAGGAATAATGAGGTTTTATAGGATGATCGGGCTATAAGTCAAGGATAATAGCTTAATTTGAGGCCCAAAAGAGATAAGCAAGGCTAAACCACATGAAAAACACACTAAAAACACCAATCATATAAGC
>JBCDLA010000027.1:0-30066 GCA_038745945.1 Cyanobacteria bacterium P01_H01_bin.74
AACTTAGAGTGTAGACAGTTGAATGACTATTGTGCTCTAACGCATTAATTCATTAATATCTCAAGTTTTACACAATTTAAGTGTAAGAATTTAATACTTAAACTCACTTTTAGTAACCGAATTAAATTTAGCCATAAAACTATTCTTTAGAACCGGCGGACTTAATTTCTTTTTTTTGGTTACAAAATTATTCGGCGTTGAAAAATCCAAAATGGTGGGTGCTAACGGACTTGAACCGCTGACCCTCTCGGTGTAAACGAGACGCTCTACAAACTGAGCTAAGCACCCTTTTTA
Organism: Cyanobacteria bacterium P01_H01_bin.74; assembly: GCA_038745945.1. GTDB lineage: Bacteria > Cyanobacteriota > Vampirovibrionia > Vampirovibrionales > Vampirovibrionaceae > JBCDLA01. Next base: position 295 of record JBCDLA010000027.1, read on the forward strand.
AACTTTTTTATAAAGCTTCATTATTTATACCCAAACCCAATGCCTTGGTCAATAGGACTGCAAAAACACTTTTTAGAGCTTTTTGGTCTGCTTCAATCATTTTCTGTGGGTCTAAGCCGAAAGCAAAGCTTGCGTTGTAAGTAGGAAGTCAAGTAATACTGCAGTTTCATGGGTTTTTGAATGCAGCCGGGCTTGTGCGTTTTGAACGATAGTTTGAAGTTGCCTGATCTGATTAAAACTGGCTAACGTGATATTATTTTGTAACGCTTGATGCCAGAAAATCTGGCATTGCGCAAGGGCCTGCTGCCAGCTCAACGGCGTGGTTTCTTTAAAATAGGCATCCAGCTGGTTGTAGGCATCAAAAACATCCTGGCCTTTGCCCAGATCTTCAAAAAATCTTGATAGAAAGACAACCGTCTCAGCAGGCAATGCCTGGTGAAACGCCAGCTCTTGTGACGCTGTTGCATTGACCGTCACAACTTGGCACCGGGATACAATGGTATTCATGAGATTGTCCTCGTGGCCAACCAGAAAGACAATCAGCACGTTGGCAGGTGGCTCTTCCAGTGTTTTAAGAAAGCGGTTAATGGCATTGGGATGAAAAACACCTGCAGTCAATGGCTTGAAAATAAATTGGTTGTGTTGACTGGCTGGCAGTTGCAACCACTCAGATGGGGGACAGATTTCTTGATTAAGTTCAGGTTGAGTGCTTAAAATTTCGCTGTCTGTAAACACAACCACCCGGGGTGTCGTGCTTGATAAAGCCAGTTTTTGAATCACATAGTTGATCTGTGCTGTTTTAATTTGTTTGGGCCAGGCATTTTTTTCAGCCAGTTTAGTCAAGGCCTCAGCAGACAACAGCATGGGTTTGACGGTATTGTCATCAACCAACGTCGACATTCGAGAAACCGTTATAAAATCGGGATGACTGTTTGACGACAGCCAGGTGCATGACTTGCATTGCCCGCAAGCCAATTCACTCAGCCATCCGGTTGTTTCAGCTGAAAAAGAAGGCGGCCTGTTTAGGCAAAACAAGGCTTTTGCCAAATCAGAAACCAGCTTGTACTGGGTGGAAACCGATGTGCCCTTTAGAACATAGGCATGGGCCAGCCGATTTTTTTCCAGTGCAAGAAGAAAATGCCGCTCAGCAAAACCCGGGGCAATAAAACTGGGGTCAGTAAAACTGCGGGAAAAATCGCTGCTTAAAGCGCTTGCTGTCATTATTGGTTATGCATGAACCAGTTTCATGGTGTCAATAATGGCATTCGCAAACCCTGAACAGCTTAACAGCGTTGCGTTTGTCATCTGACGCTCAAGATCGTAAGTGACCTTGCCGTCAGAAATGGTACGCTCGAATGCCTGAATAATCTGTTTGGCAGCTTCTGTCCACCCCAGATGCTCCAGCATCATGACCCCGGATAAGATAAGCGATCCTGGATTCACCTTGTCTTGCCCGGCATATTTTGGGGCTGTGCCGTGGGTTGCTTCAAACAATGCCGCCTGATCGCCAATATTGGCACCGGGCGCCAGACCAAGCCCGCCCACTTGGGCGGCACATGCATCCGATAGATAGTCCCCATTCAGGTTGGTGGTTGCAATTACATCGTATTCATCGGGACGAAGCAGCAATTGCTGAAACATGGCGTCAGCAATGCGGTCTTTGACCATAATCTTGCCAGCAGGAATTTTACCAGCAAAGTTGTCCCATACATCAGCCTCTGCAATAAGTTGTTCAGGAAATTCATCTTTTACCAGCTGGTATCCCCAGTCACGAAATGCCCCTTCCGTAAACTTCATGATGTTGCCTTTGTGGACCAGCGTTACACTGGAACGCTGATTGGCAATGGCATATTTTACTGCCTGACGGACCAACCGCTTGGTCCCAGTAATGCTGATGGGTTTTACACCCACACCAGAATCTTTTCTAATGGTTGCCTTGAACGTATCAGAGAGATAAGCAATCAGCTTTTCTGCTTCAGCAGTGCCTTGCTGATACTCAATGCCTGAGTAAACATCTTCGGTATTTTCCCGAAAAATAACAACGTCCAGTTTCCCTGGCTCTTTCACTGGGGCAGGGACCCCATTAAACCACCGCACCGGGCGAACACACGCATACAGATCGTGAATTTGCCGCAAGGAAACATTTAAGCTTCTGATACCACCACCAACCGGTGTTGTCAGTGGGCCTTTGATGGCAACTTTGTACGCTCTGATTGCTGCATTGGTGTCTTCTGGCAACCATTCACCCGTTTTATTAAAGGCTTTTTCGCCGGCCAAAATTTCATGCCAGGCAATTTGTTTTTTACCCTGATAAACCTCTTTTACGGCGGCATCCAAGACAGCTTGGGTTGCCGGCCAAATATCAACCCCAATGCCGTCGCCTTCAATGTAAGGAATAATGGGGTTGTCCGGCACATTTAACGATAAATCGTCGTTGATTGTAATTTTTTCACCCGCAACTGTCATCGGTGTAAATCCTCTCTTTGTCAATACCATCTCAAAGGGCTGTATTGATTTGATCGTACAGTGATTAGCCCATTCACGCAAGTGGGACTTATTGGCGGTGCAGTCTAATGAATAAAATCTTCAAGTTTTGAGGATTTTATTCAGGCAACGGATGCCAGTATTCTTGCCATTATTATTGATGGTGAGACTCTCTATTCCTTGTGCAACCAAACCATTCAATCTGGAAAAATTCAGCATTGCTGCTGTTTAGCACCATCTATTCCCGAATAAAATCTTCAAAATATTCCTGATATTCTTGCAATTGCGCAATGTGGGCTTTGTTAGAACTGGGAGTCCCCGCATGGCCTTTTCTACTCAGATCTGCAATAAAACTGAGTTTTGAAAACATTGTGCTGTTGCTTTTGGGTGCACGTTCTTTATGGAAACGCTCGGGTTGTTTTTTCCGTTGCAGCATATTTACTCTCAATTCTTGTGATTTGGGCTTTCTGTACTACGCCGCTTCCAGTAATTGACCATTCAATGAAGCTTTAACCTTGGAATACGATTATTTTTTTTGCCTTATAAATATTGAAAGTACTTTCAGTTTTTAAGATAGCGCACAAAAAAATAAAATAAAACGCTACTTTTGGATATTTTTTGGTTGGCGACTGGCTATTTTTGATGCAGCGCACAAGAGGGGCATCCCCTTATTGGATAAAATAAAAATCAGCGTCTTGCAGAGAAGAAGTAGTTTGCCAAATGTGTTAGCTGTAACAAACTGATAAATAAATCAGAAACAATACTTACAATTATAGCACTGTTCCTGACTAGCGTTTCAATGAACTGCAATACGATTAAAGAGTGGGACTAAAATCATTCAGCGTTTAAGCCGATGTAGAAGCCGTCTTTTTTTGTAAGTAATCACAATTTTACAGACTGTTCAGCGTTGCACGCATTTTTGCGAAATCTTTGTCAGTATGGTCTGCGTGTGGCTGTTCTGGCAACGCTTCATCAGGTTCCTGTTTTGAAAGACCCGTCTTGGGCTCTACTTTTGAATCAGCCGCTGCAAAATTATTGTCTGTATCTTCTGTGTTAAAACCGGAAGCGGATCTCTCTTCTGGCTTAGGAGGCAGTGCTTCTAACGCCGCCTGGTCAGAGATTCTATTAGACGGCTTAGGCGCAGAAAGAAGCTGTGCTTCCAGAATAGCTTCATTTGCAGCTGCTTTGTCTCGAAGTCTGTTTATATAATCAGCTTTCGCCATGGGTTTACCGCTTAATTGCTGATGAATTTGCCAGGCTTTTTCTTCTTCTGCTTTGTCTCGAAGTCTGTTTATATAATCAGCTTTCGCCATGGGTTTACCGCTTAATTGCTGATGAATTTGCCAGGCTTTTTCTTCTTCTGGAGTCATCTTAGAATCAAAAAGTGCTTGTGCAAGGGCTTCATCCTCTGACAAGAGAAAATTCTGATGTTTACCAGCATTAACAAATTGAGGTGCCGTACTTTGGTCAGACTGCAAAGCCACGGGCTGATCTTGAGAATTAGCCTCAGTTTGTTCTGCTAAAGAATTAGCAATTCCTTGCTCATAGGCAGCTTGATCTGTTAAGTCTTTAGATTGATATTCATTTACATCATAGTTAACTTTGTTTGAATTACCACCTGCTCCAACAGGTGTTATTACAGCTCCAGAGAACATGCCTCGAATGTAATTATAAAATCGAGAAATCCAATTGCCCGGCTTATTTTTTTGTGATGATGTACTTTTTTTAAAACTGTCAGGCTCGGATTCCTTCAATGGGGATGAGCTATTTGAGGCCTGCGATGTTTTTGGTGCAGTACTGGCCCCAGTGGGTATATTACTAGAATTAACGCCTACAGTCGCCATAAAAAACCCTTTCTCGGTTATCCCAACCCTTTGGTCCCTGAATTAAAAAAAATCAAAAGCAATTTGAAATGATTCAATGAAATTGTCTTGATTCTACAAGTGCATAAAACTTAAATTGATTTTTATAATGCTAAAAAACTAAAAAGATTTACTTTTTTTAACATCTATCAAAACTTTAAGCACCAAGCTTTGGACAAAGATACAATCAATATAAAAGTTAACCCAAAAAGCGCAGAACCCAATGATTTCTCGGGGTCTCTCTCAGGGCTTTTTTTATCCAATTGAATGCATGAGACTGGTGTTGACTTGCTGGGTTTCACTTTGATTTGAACCCGAACCCAAAGGCAAAGAAAAAGAGAAACAAGCGCCTTGCCCCAATACTGAACTAACGGTTAGATCACCTCCGTGAAGGGCAACAATATTTTTTGACAAAAACAAACCCAAGCCTGTCCCTTTATGACGAATATCTTTGCCCATTGTTGTATAGGGTTGAAAGAGTAGTGCCATATCAGATTCTGAGATACCAGGGCCATTGTCTTCAATTGAAATAACAACAGATGAATCGTTCTGATTGACCCTAAGTGTAATTTCTCCATCATAGGGGGTGTATTCCACGGCATTCTGAATTAAATTGTACAAGACCCGGCATATTTGAAATGGATCAAGGCAGACAGGGGGCAAGTCCGGCGCAAAAATAGTCAGCACTTTGTGCCGCTTCTTGGCAATGAAACTGGCCAATTCCCCGTTAAGAACATCTTTAATGAACGGTTTAACTTGTACCATAGCCCTAGATAAAACCAGTTGATTGGCCTGAAGCTTATAATTAGTCAGCAGGTTTTCAACCAGATGAGACAAAAATTGCTGCGCGTGGAAGACTTCATCCAGTGCCTTGTTTTGCTGCTCGTTGATTTCCCCGTAAAACCCGTTTTTCAGGTAACGCAGGACTTGTTGTGATGCTTTCAGCGGCGTTTTAAGATCATGAGCCAGTGCTGCAATAAATGCTTCCTTTTCTTGTTCGGCCCGTTTTCGTTCAGTAATGTCGCGAATGGACACCAGGTATGAGAGTTCACCTTCCCAGTTCATTTGAACCGAGCGCATTTCAGCAACCCGTACCTCTCGACCGCTTAAACAGAGATCAATTTCTGCTTTTTGGCGATCAAGGGCTGGAAATCCAAATGGATAACCTATTAATGATGGTTTGTTCTGATTGAAAATAGACTCTGCTGCGGGGTTTGCAAACTGTATGATGCCTTGATTGTCCACAATAATAATGGCATCGGCATTGTTGTCCAAAATAAGCTGCAATCGGTTGTGGTCTTGTTTAAGCTGCTTATAGGTCTGGCTGCGTTCTGTCGCATATAAAATTGCCCGGCAGAGCAACTGGCAACTGAGTGTGTCTTTTTCCAAGCAGTCGGCTGCCCCTCGTTGAAAAGCCTGCGTGCCCTGCTCAAAATCGTTTCTGAGCAGCGCTTGTTTTTTGACAAACAGGGTATTGCTGTCTTGATTGCTTAAAAGAATAAACGGGGTGAAGCAGCCCAGCTGCACCGCTTTTTCAACAAATGCCAAACCTGTTTTTTCATCCAGCGCGCTATCCAGCAAGCAGACATCAAAACAATGCGTCGCTAAAATCCCCAAAGTTTCCTGTGACAGATTAAAGCAATCCACAGAAAAAGAAACGGCAGGAATTGCCAGCAGCATTTCTTGTAGTAGGGCACTGTAATTTTCATCATCACTCACTATCAACACAGTGAGGTGAAGTTTTTCAGTCATTAAACAGTTTCTCTAACCGATCAAGTTCCTGCGTTGAAATATAGGTGGGCACCCCAGATAAAATACCGCTAATATTTCGGTAGGGTTTGCCAATATGCATGCCCTTGCCATCAATTTTCAACTCACGAATGTCTTTGTCGTGACGGGACCCACGCATTTTAAGGACCGTGAGCCCTCGGCGCATTTCACCGCACGTTTCAACGTAACGCAGCAGAATGATACTGTCTGTGATGGTTGAAATATGGGCTTCTGTGATTGAAGTGCCACCCAGCAAAGTTTCGGTGGTGGAGGTGAACAGCCCTGTAATCTCTTTGTCTTTAATGAAGGATGTTAAGCCAATCACAAATTCGCGAAAACTACGCTGAGAAGACACCCGCTCCAGGGCAGAAAAACTGTCAATAGCAACCCGAGTGGGTTTAAAAGCATTGATTGCCTCTTTAATTTGAAGCAAATGCTCTTCAAGGCCGTTAATCTCAGGGTATTGGCAAACCACTTTTAACGATCCATTTTTTTCCATCTCTTCCATATTTACGCCCCAACCAGAGGCATTGCGAAACAATTGTTCTCTGCTTTCTTCAAAAGCAAACAGTAAACAACGGTCTTCAGCATTCGGGCTGATTCCGGCAATAAATGTGGTGACGGTCAGTGTTTTACCGGTTCCAGTTGCCCCAGACACCAATATAACAGAGTCTCTGAAGAATCCGCCACCACACATTTCATCCAGCTTTTCATTGCCAGAAGATACCCGCATATTGGAGGACCGCTGTTTTAACTCAATTGCTGACAAGGGCAAGCCAATAATGCCTTTATTTGGCTGAATTGTAAATGGAAATTCTCCCTTTTGGTGCGACGTGCCCCGCAGCTTTAAAATTTCCATGGTTCGGCGGCGTTTTTCTTCTTCCAGGACATTTCGCAGAATAATCACGTTGTCTGCAACAAATTCTTCAATGCCAAACCGGCCAATTTCTCCATACTCTTGGGTGCGCTCAGCTGTTAACAACGCTGTGACATTCATCATTTTTAATGCTGAGGCAATTCTAAACAACTCTGAACGAATAATTGAAGCATCGGAAAACTGGTTAAATATGGCACCTAAAGAATCTAAAGAAACCCGTTTAGCCCCAACACGCCTAACGGCTTCTTCAATCCGGGCAATCAGGGCACCCAAATCGTACTGGCCCACTTCTCTAATTTCAATATCGGGTTGAGGGGAGGCGTCAACAAAGGCCCACTTGTTTTCTTTTTCCCACTGCTCAATGGTCCAGCCAAAGTCTTTCACATTGTTGCGAATATCGTTTAAAGATTCTTCAAAGGTGACAAAAACCCCGGCTTGACCGTACTGCATAACACCCGCGGACAAAAATTGCGTTGCAAATACGGTTTTTGCACTGCCTGCAGTGCCTGAAAGCAAGGTTGTTCTGTTTTCAGGCAGCCCGCCATGAGAGATTAAATCAAAGCCGGGAATGCCAGTTTCAATTTTTTTTACTTTCTGATCCGTATCTGTCACAACTAAGGTCATCTCAAGAAATCCTTACAACTGTAAAAAATAATTTAATGGGCCTGCTCAACCGAATACATATCAGGGACAAAGTCAAGGCCAAGTAACACCTGATCTTTGTCACTTAAATCCCCAATAATTCGACGAATAGGTGGCGGAAAGTCACGAACCAAAGTTGGTGTGGCCATAATTTTCTCATCTTCAGCCAACTTCGGATGTTCCAGAACATCAATAATCACAATCTGGAATTGTCCCGGAAATTTATCATCACAAATACTTTTTAAATTCTGTATTGCCTGATCGGTTCTTGGGGATTTGCCGGTAACATAGAGTTTTAATATCCCTTTATCCTGCATAAAATAACCCCTTATTTTGAGACGTTTAGATTAAAACGGTTCCGCACTTGCGTGTTTGGGTGAAGCAAAAAGCCGATAGTAGCTACACAAATACCCCATAAGTTGAACAAGTAAAATTCTACCTTCTTCAATAATAATTTGCGACCTTTTTGTGCTTGCATCTTCACACATTGATTTTATTGCCAATGAATAACAATCAATCACATCTTTGGGTGTGGCCATCAGAAAGCCCAATTGGTTGGCCATTTTATGTAAATCGGTTGAAACAGTACTGGAATGATCTTTAAACATCTGAGCCTTTAAAGCTTTTTCAATCAATCGCTTAAAATTATCCACAATGGCATTAAACGAGCTGGGATGGGATTCATTTAGTGAAGCAGCTCCCATCATCCTTTCTGAAACTGGCAGTTTTGCGCCTGAGGAGGAAAAATGACTCAAACTTTGCAGTTCACGCTCCAATTGCTTTAAAACTTGCAAGTTTCGGTTGGCATCTTGTAATGCCCCCTGATAGTTTTTTCGTTCCAGCGCATAACGGATTGTTTTCTCTAGAATAGCGCTGTTAAAATCCCCTTTTTTTAAATAATCAGTGGCCCCTGCGTTTAAGGCATCAATATCCAGACTTTCCTGAGTGTCACCGGTCAGTAAAATTGCAGGTTTGCTTATGGGGGCATTACTGAACTCTTTAATGAAATCCAGCCCATTTTTACTGCCTAACCGGTAATCAACCAGATACACATCAAATTCATCATTTGTTGCCAGCACCTTTCCTTCATCGTAAGTGCCGACAGCGGTTAAAGAAAATTGAACAGACTGTGCTTCAGCAAGCAGAATTCTTATAATTTCAACATCATCCCAGTCATCTTCGATTAGCAGGACGGCAATGGTTGGTTTTTCCAAAATAAAACTCACTGATCAAAAATATAGAGATTTTAGTCTGTTATTTTAATAAAAAACATGCCCGGCGACCAGTCCCATTTATTTTCTTATTAGGTGTTATTTCCTTTCGGGAGTTTTGCGGGAAAGCAAGATTTTCTCTTAAAACATATTTTTCTTTTACTTTGTTTCGTCAGGGGCCCTGGCTGGCCCCTAACAACCCCAGCCGTTTTTTGACACTGGCTGAAAAATCTGAACTCGCTACGGTTTCAGACATGTTTCAAAGAGGCACAGCCTCCAAGGCTTCGGCTGTGCGTTTTTTTTAACTTGCCTATCTCAAACAGCAGATTTTTCAGCCAGTGTAAAGCCCCGTAGCAAGCTTGAAAAGCTTCTCTCGGGTTTGCAAGGTCAGCCGGTTCTGGGGTGTAAAATTGCGAAAGCAATCACCCCAGAAACCGACTTTACGGGTGAGGATTGGCATAGCCAACCGCAGCCGTAACGGAGGTAGGGTTACCGTAAACATGCAACTTATTCGGGGGGTGTTAAGCGGGGGGTGTCCTCCCGCTTACGCGGCGAGGGGTTGTTAGGGGAGAGGGGGTGACCTCTCTCCCCTAACGGAACAAAAAAATATGTTTAAAGAGAAGATCTTGCCTTCATGCCAAACAGTCGAAAGGAAAAAAAATCTTGCCTTGACGCAAAAACTCCCGAAAGGAAAAAAACCTTAAACCAGGCACTCTTTCACGGCCTTAACAGCTGCTTGAACCCGATCATCCACATTAAGTTTTATAAAAATACTGGTGAGTGCTGATTTGATGGTTGGTGTACTGACCATTAATTGTTTGGCTATCTCGTTGTTACTTAGTCCATCCACCAGCAGTGTTAATACCTCAGTTTCTCGCGGGGTGAGTTCACTTTCTGATAGCGTAGCTTGTTGGGAATGAAAGAAAAATTTTGAAGTCATGGAGGATATTTCAGGGGCCAACCAGATTGACCCTTGATAGACATCTTCAATCACCTGAATCAGCCTGTCAGGGGGCAGGTTTTTCATACAATACCCATCTGCACCCGATTGCATCATGCCCAGAACACTGCGCTTGTCTTGCCGGGAAGTTAAAGCAATAACTTTGACCGCTGGGTTAATGGCTTTAATTAATGTGGTGGCTTGAATGCCACTCATGCCAAACAAGCCCAGATCCATTAAAACAACATCAGCACGGTTTTTTGTGATGTAGTCTAAGGCTTCTTCGGCACTCTCAACATCACCTGCAATCTCAATGTTGTCGTAAACCGAGAGCCCTGTAATTAAGCCCAACCGTACTATCGAAAAATCATCAACAATCAATACACGGATTGGCTTGAACTCGAGTGGCTGTTTTTTTGTTCCCATTCCAAACCAACTGTTCTAAATTGGTTAACGCTATCCATAAACGTCTCGCTAACATTAAGCCAAGAATCACTGAATAAGCAGTCGCTTGACCTTGAATCTCAATTCTCAGAATCTCAACTTTCATAGCGATTATCACTGCTTTCAAGATGAAAAATTGCCTTCACTATTGAACAGTAAGACCTATGCTGTCGGGGTGTCAAAAAATTGTTTTTTAAATTTTTAATTTTCAGCGCCCGGGGGCAATGAAACCAGGTCAAACCAGTAAGTATTAATTTTTATTACAGCTTCAAGAAGATCTTCAAAGTTAACAGGCTTTTTTATATAAGAATTTACACCCAAGTTGTAACTTCTGATAATATCTTCATCGGCAATAGAGGTGGTTAAAATAATAATGGGAATTGTCCGGAGCTGATCGTCTTGCTTAATTTCTTGCAGCGCCTCAAGGCCTGTCATTTTTGGCATATTAATGTCAAGCAGCAACAGCGATGGCCGAGGACTTTTTTTCACATTTTTGTAGCACCCTTTGTGCCGCAAGAAATCCAGCAGCTCCTGCCCGTTTTCAACAGCATAAAAATGATTCGGCAGCTCTGATTCACGAAATGCTTCAAGTGTTATCGACTGATCATCCGGGTCATCATCGGCCAATAAGATATTGACTGGTTGTTTGACTGAAAACTTCTTAAAGGCCATGATTGTTTTTCCTTGTCATTATTGCGGTGTCTGTGCAAGCTCAGAAGCCACATCTGGAAGGGCTGTTGTAACACTAGTGTTGGGTACGGGAATGCTTAAATCCACCCACAGTTTTTTTACGGCTGAAAATGCACTAAACAAGGCTTCACGGTTTGCTGGTTTCTTAATGTAGGCATCCGCTTCCAGATGATAACTGTCCAAAATATCTTGATCGGCAAATGACGTTGTCAGCACAATAACTGGGATTGCTTTTAACGCAACATCTTGTTTCATCCGCTTCAATGCTTCCAGACCAGAGAGTCTGGGCATATTTAAATCTAAAAAAACGATTGGCGGTGATTCTATTTCACCGGCGTCTGATTGAATTTGCTGAAGAAAGTCCAGCAACGCTTGCCCATCTTCAACGGTGTAGACCGTGTTTATAATTTTTGCTTCCCGAAACAAATCCAACATCATTGCACAATCATCAGCGTCATCATCGGCAAGCACGATAGTCACAGACGGCTTTTGTTGATCACTAAAAATACTATTCTTCTCAGGCATTGCTTGTCTTTCTGTCCTCTTTTTACTTTCTGTTTTGTTGCTTTTCAGCTTTTCTGGATGCAAGTTTTGCTTGTATTTGTCTGGGTATTAATTTATTGGGGTATTAAAAAATGCCTTAGCTTTTGGTTTTTGCCGTATGTTTTACAGGCAATTGAATGGTAAACCGCGATCCTTGTCCCAAAACACTATCAACAGTAATATGTCCGTGATGGGCGTCAATAATTTTTTTGCAAATCGCAAGTCCCAATCCTGTTCCGCTATAAACACTTCTGCTGTGCAAACGTTGAAACAATTCAAAAATTCGATCTTTGTACTGCGCTTCAAACCCAATGCCATTGTCCTCAATTAAAATTTCAATGGTATTTTTGGCTGTGCTTCGGCTTGAAATAGAAACAACGGGTGAGCTGTCTGGCTTATGAAATTTTAATGCATTCTGCACAATATTCTGGAATGCCTGTTGCAGCTGTGTCTCGTGGCCGTACAGTACAGGATGGAGATTATTTATTTCTATTATACCGTTTAAACTGTCTCGCAAGGGTTCTAAATCAGACAAAATGGCTGTAAAAAATTGTTTCGCATCAATCAACTTAAATAATTTTTGCGAGCGTGTTGCCCTGGAATAACTGAGCAAATCGTTAATCAGTTGACGCATTCGGGTTGCTGCAGCACAACTGCGCTCAAGGTATTGCTGGACTTCTGGATCGAGTGCCCCCTGGGTCTTTTTTTGAATAAACCCGTAAAACGTTTCAATTTTTCTTAGGGGCTCTTGCAAATCATGAGAGGCAATGTAGGCAAATTTTTCCAGCTCTTCATTGCTGCGCTTTAAATTCTCTTCGGTCTGCTTTAGCAAGGTAATATCGGTGTGGGTGCCTACCATTCTCAGGGGGGTGCCAGTTTCATCCCATTCGGTAACCAAGCCCCTACAATAAACGGTCACAACCGATCCATTTTTATGCCGGTAACGCACTTCTTGGGCATAGGGATGCTTTCCTCGAGTTTCAACGTGCAAATTAAAGTTTTCAATGGCCCTTTGCAGATCGTCTTGAAAAATCATTTCTTGCCATTCACTGGGGTGGTGTTTTTTTTCTGCCGGGTTGTATCCAAACAGTTGCCAGAACTTGGGCGACATGTACTCAAAATCTTCTTGAAGAAACCAGTCCCAATACCCGTCGTTAACCACATTCAGGATTTCTTTCAAGCGTTTTTCACTTTGCGTTAATTTAAATTCTGCTGCTTTGCGCTCAGAAATATCGCGAACCAGTGCACAAATATATTTTTTTTCATCAAATTCAACCAAACTGGCAGAAATCTCAACCGGGACAATGGCACCGTCTTTTTTTTGATGCCGGCTTTCAAACAGTTTGTACTGATTTTTTAGCAAGTCATCACGAATAACAGGCCAGTCTTCAGCACCCACGTCGGCGTCAATCTCAAACACCGTTCGTCCAAGCAATGCCTGCTCAGAATACCCCAAATGATCTTCTGTTGTGGCATTTACCTTAATAATTTTTCCGTCCAGGTCAATCCAAAACAGGGCATCGCCCATGTTTTCAATAGAGTGCGTTGCAAAACGCAGTTCTTTTTCTGCGTTTTTTTCTCGGGTAATGTCCAATGACATCACAATCACGCCGGTAATATTACCCTGCTCATCCCGGTAAGGCACTTTGTCGGTTCTTACCCAGCCATGGGGCATATTGTGGGGTTTGTATTCCTCAATAATCCCCAACTTTGGTTGACCTGAACGAATTACTGCAAGATCATCAGCCAGGTATTGTGCTGCAATCTCAGGAAATAAATCTTCAGTTTGAGCGCCTGTGGCTGCCTCAACCGAAACATTCATGGTCTGGGCTGCTTTTTCATTGAGCCATAAAATTTTGTTGTTGCAGTCTTTAACCCAAACCATGGCAGGCAATGACTGAAACAAGTGCTCTTGCTCTGTTTTTTGCTGACGCAGCGTAAATTCCAGCGCCTTTGTTTCAGAAATATCACTGATCGAACCAGCCATACGGCTGGGTTTACCGGTACTGTCCCAGAGGGCTTCGCCTTCAGTCACAAACCATTTATAATTGTTGGTTCTTGTTCTCAACCGCAACTCAATATGATACGGTGCTTTTTTTTCAAGATGACTTTGCAGCGCTAATAACACAGCATCCCGCTCTTCAGGATGGAGATGACTTTCAAAGGAATCAAACACATCTGGAAATTCAGATGGGTTTGTATACCCCAATAATTCGAGAAACCGCGGGGAGTAAAAAACAACATTGGTTTGCAGGTTCCAATCCCAAAAGCCATCATGCGAGCCTTTCATAGCCAGCTCAAAACGCGTTTCTGTGGCTTTATACTTTTCACTAAGCTGTTCATTTAAGCTCAAGATCTCTTGTTCAGCTTCAACCAAATCAGAAACATCAATCCAAACCAAATTGCTAAACAAGACTCCGCCAGCCTCATCTTTCACAAGCTTTGCGTTCAAGGAAACATTAATGGCATCGCCCGAAATAGGTTTCAACTTTAACCGGGCATTGACAATTTCACCAGTATGCTTAAACCCCTCAAAAGAAATCCTTGCTGCTGGATGACAATCCGGCGTGTAAAGATCAAAAATATCCATGCTCAAGATAGCTTCTCGAGAGTAACCCAGTCGGTTAATTAGTGTCTTGTTACAATCCAGTATCGTGTGTGTGTCCGGAGACAATGTTATACTCATAAATGGGGCATCATGGTATAAAGATTGATACTTTTTTAAGCTGGTTGGCATGTATTCACTCTTTGTTAACAAATATGTGGCGATTACCCAATCTGAAGTTATTAGTATACCGCACACGTTTAAAATCAACCTAACAGAAAGAAGCTGGTTACATCTACCCAGAAACACTACCAATAATTGAGCTTTGTAAACATATTTGTTCTCAAGTCAAGCAATTAAACCTGAAGTAAGAAAACCCTCAACCAACGAAGCAGTATAACTTATTATTTTGACTGTATTTAAAGACCCTGAATCTCTTAAGGCTAAGGTATAACACTAAGAAATCCAAAGCCATTAAAAAAGAAAAGAGCAAAAACTAAAGTAGTCATTGCTCCTCTGACAAGTGATAGGACCTGTGTTGAAACAGTTGTCCTCAGAATTTTAAGCAGCGTATCAATACGCTTTACTTAAGTAACAGTGTAAGCACTGTGCTTAAAATCAATAAAAACTGCATTTTAATTTTTTTGATTTGAAAATAATGCAAAATACAGTGGCTTTTTTGTAAATGTATAATTAACGTACACCCGTTCGATTGCGTTGCAGATTAAAGTTTTTCCTCTAAAACCTGACCAAGAGCAAGTTAATTTGGGTCTAACAGCAATATTTCCTGTTCTTGTTCTTTCTCTTAATGGGTTCAGTCTATCCTGTCAATAAATTTCAAAGTTGATTTTTTTGAGCCCACTATGGCTTTTTTTATTTTTTTATTTTTTACATCACCTCGCTTTATAAAGAGGATTGCGATTGAGGGCTTGTTTCTTTTTCAGATTAAGTACACTGAATAACCAATTTAATGGGCAAAACAGTCATTAATTTTCTATTTATTTTTTTGGTTTTTTACGGCAATTTGCCAATATCTCTAAACTGTCTATGCTTTGTGCTTATTTTGGTTGCATATACTGGATAATTATTTTTGTGTTTAAGTCAATCATTAGCTTGACAACATTACTAAATTCTTATCAGTCTCTGTTATCTAACACTGTGTTAAAGAGCAGAAATAATCGCATTATTGGTGTAAATGTAGTACGACAATAAATTTAATTTGTTGATTTGAATCAGTGGCTCACATCAAATGGGTCAACATTAAACAAAGGGGGGACTAAATTTGATAATGGGTCTATCAACATTCGCAAATTGAGATTCTAACTCTTCTCTCTAAATGCTTGTAGTTAACAGTAACTATAATACCCAAGATTTTTCATTTGTGGGGATTTTTTTATTTCTTTTTTACCATTTTTTACAGCACACCCCAATGAGTTTTCTCTTAAGCATTATGGCCATTGAATTGGGCCTTTTGTTTGTTGTAACCGTGCTTTTAGGATACCTTAAATTGACTGTCCTATGAAAGTCAATTTAAACAAAAATCACTGCAATTTGACCGCCTATGCCTTCTAAAAATCTGTTGTTTATCTGCCACGACGGCGATCTGTATGGATCACAGCAAAGTTTGCTGGTGATGCTCAGGCAGTTAGCAGGCAATCCATACAAGTGCTTTGTGTCGTTGGCAAAGCCAGGCCCTTTAACCCAAAAGTTACAAGAAATCAGCCACGTTACAGTCCTTTCACATCAGAGACTGCAGTGGGTAAAACATGATTACCGATCGCCTTACCAGAAACTTATGGATTGCCTGGCAATTTTATTAAATCTGGTGCCCAGGGTTAACCGGTTGTGCCGGACAATAAAAAAGTACAATATCCACTGTGTTCATACCAATTCAACAGTTTCTCTGGAAGGGGCACTTGCCGCCAAATGGATGGGGATTCCCCATGTTTGGCATATTCGTGAACTTTTTATGACGGCAAGCCCTAAATTTCATATGGTCTTGGGAGCAAGTCTAAGCCGACTAATCATTCAAGCGTTATCAAAACGTGTGCTGTGCATTTCTGAAACGGTTTTAAACCAGTTTAAGGCTGATCAAAAAAGACACCCCACCCGCTACATGAAACTCTACAATGCTTTGTCTCAAGAATCATTTGCCGTTGTTGCCAATCAGGTTGCAGAAACACAGTCTGCTTTATTAAAACCAGAAGACCCGGAAAAAGAGGGCAATGCGATGAGTCAGCTGATCATTGGGTATGTTGGCCGAATTTCAGAAGGCAAAGGGCTGCACGAGTTATTGGAAGCCCTCATTGCTGCGAAAAAACAACAATTATTTTCGTTTAAGTTGCTTGTTGCAGGAAATTTTGTGGATCAGGGTTATAAAAACCGAATTAATGGCTTAATTGAAGCTTTATCTCTTAAAAAATACGGTGAAAAAGAAGCGTCTGTTTCACTTTTGGGCTATCAGGAAGATTTAAGCGATTTTTACAGCAAGACAACTGTGGTTGTAGTACCATCAGGCAACGAGCCGTTTGGGCGTGTTATTATTGAGGCCATGGCCCACGGGGTACCCTGCGTTGGGACCAATGCTGGTGGCATCCCGGAACTGATTACCCACAGCTCCACAGGATGGCTATACTCCCCCGGTGACTTGCATGCTTTGACCCGCTTATTAAAAACCATTGCACAAGCCCCAAAACAATGCATCTCGATTAGAAAACGAGCCTTAAACTTTGTTTATAACCAATTTAACCCAGACATTTATGGCAACCGTCTAAAAGCCTTTTATGAAGGTTTTTTTTAATTTTTTCTTCAATCCAAAGGTTTTTTACAAAATGCCTTTAATACAGTCTCATATTACTTCTGAATCCATTGATACAGTGTTAGAGTTGCCAGCCAAAAAAATTAGAGTCGGTATGATTCTAGATCAGCCATTCCCCCATGATTCCCGAGTTGAGCGAGAGGCTGTCACCTTGGTGAAGTCAGGATACGCGGTTCATCTGCTTTGTGTTTACCCAGACAATTCAGTGTTGCAGGCAAAGTCATTAAAAACAGCTGACAAGACTTTTAAAGCAGAAGAAGTAAGCCATTACCGTGGAATCACCGTCCACTGGGTTAATCCCAATCAAGTTTCAGTCCAGCTGCCATTGATAAAAAAACCCACCAAGCTATTGCACCAGGGCCTGTTCAAAACACTTTTTTATCGACTAAAAGCCATAGACACGGTTTGGCATACCTTAATTCACCGTTTTGTTCAACAGGCCGGCATCCAAATACTTCACGTTCATGATCTACGTCTGGCAGTAACGTGTCAGAATATTGCCGGCTATTACCAGTTGCCATGCATTGTTGACTTGCACGAAAATTACCCTGCCCTGATGGCATTGTTGAAAGGCAAACGAGATGCCCAAAAAGGCCTGCGAGCCCAAAAGCGCTGGGAAGCCATTGAAAACAGATGTTTACAGGAGGTAACTCATGCAATTACTGTTGCCCCAGAAGCAAAAAAACGACTGGTTGAAAAAGGCATTGCATCTGAGAAAATAACGGTTATTGAAAATACGGTGGATATGGCCAAATTTTTGGCTGCACCCGTCAATCAGGAAATTGTGCGGCAGTTTAAACCTTATTTTGTTTTGACTTATGTGGGCCATATCAACAATATGCACCGTGGCATCCATACCATTATTGAAGCCCTGGCTCTACTACGCCGAGAAATCCCTGAAATTCGTTTTATTGCTGCAGGAGCAGCCCGCCCTGAATACCTGGAAGACTTGGAGGCCCGCGTTCGGTTTCATCATCTGGATGCCTTGGTACATTTTACCGGCCCTATTGATGAAATGGACTTTGTCAGCTACATTGAAGCAAGCGATATCTGTATTTGCCCGCATCTTGCCAATCCCCATACCAATGCAACGTTTCCCAATAAGGTCTATCTCTACAATCTATTTAAAAAGCCTGTCATTGCCAGTGATGCGGTGCCACTAAAACGTTATATCGAGAATACGGGTGGCGGACTAACTTATCCATCGGGACGGGTAGAAGAATTGGCAAAAATTATACGGCACTTACATCAACGTTCAGACTTGCGTAGAGAGCTGGGACAAAACGGGCATAAAGCAGTTCTGGAAAGTTACAACTGGCAATATACAGCCGGGGACTTGCTGGCCCTTTACAAGGCCATTTCAAATCGAACGGTTGCCGCTGCTACCCATTCCGATTAATGTTTCAATTGGGATTGTCCTAAACCATTTAATGGATTCAACCGCAGTCTGTCAAAACCTGTTCGACAACAAAAACAGCCGAGTTTCTGCTTTTTTGCCTTTGCGTTGATGGCCTTAATAATCTATAAAAAATAATATTTTATAAACAAGTTTATGCTTTATAAACAACTCATCTTGCCAATTCAGATTAAACAGGACGATTGAACCCCATGTCATATTCACACGGACATCCTGCCCAGGGGCCTGCTGCAAACCCTAAACAGCCAAACAGTTACAGTGTCAATGGTGCAACCGCAGCCCACATTACCCATCAGGAAATTCAGCCAAGCAACGACATGAGTGAAATGAGCTTGCGGGTAATTGCTAAGGCCTACCGTTCGGTTTGTGTGGTGGGACTGGGCTATGTGGGCCTTCCCACGGCATTCATGTTCTGCCTGGGCGGATATTCTGTTTTTGGGGTTGATACGCGGGCGGCCACCATTGAAATGGTTGAAAAGGGCCTGGTTGCCGATATTTATCCGGAACTGGCCGTCTGGTGGCACAAAATTAAAGGTGCACCAGAAAAACAGTTTTCTGTCGGGCAAAAACCCAGCCCTGCGGATGTTTTTTTAATAACGGTCCCTACCCCCATTCACAACGACAAAACCTGCAACCTATCTATGGTGGACGGGGCCCTGCGCTCTATTCTTCCGGTTCTGACCCCCAACAATTTAATTGTTTTAGAGTCCACTGTGCCGCCGGGGACAACGGAGAAACACATTAAGCAAGTTATTGAAAAAGAAACGTCCTTTACTGTGGGAAAAGACATTTTTGTCTGCTTCTCGCCGGAGCGGGTCCTGCCGGGCAATACGATCGAAGAACTTTTAAACAATGATCGCTTGGTTGGTGGTATTACAAAACCGTGTGGCTTTATTGGCCATCAGTTTCTCAGCAGTGTGTTAAAGGGCAAGGTTCACAGGACAACAGCAACAACCGCCGAATTTTGCAAACTGGCTGAAAATACCTACCGTGATGTTAATATTGCCTTGGCCAATGAGTTCTCATTGCTGGCAGAAGACTATGGCATCGATATTCATCATGCACGGGGCTTGGTGAATTTACACCCCCGTGTGAACTTGCATCAGCCAGGCATTGGGGTGGGCGGGCACTGTATTGCGGTTGATCCTTGGTTTTTCACGGAAACAACCCCTGAAAAAAGCAAACTGATTAAGACCGCAAGACTGATTAATGACAGTATGCCTGAGCACACGGTCAGGAAAATCTTTGCGGATGTGGCAGACATTGCATCTCCCAAAATCTGTCTGGCAGGCATGACGTATAAGCCCAATGTTGGGGATACCCGAGAAAGCCCAGCCAAAGCCATTTATGACCTGTTAAAAGAAAAAGGCTGCAATGTGGTTGCATACGATCCGCTGGTAAGCCTGTATAATTTAAATGGTGGTTTGCTTGAAGCCGTCAAAGAGTCCGACTACCTTGCAATCCTGGTGCGCCACAAGGCCATTGAGCAAAGCTTGACCGAACAACAGTCTGAAATTACAGCAGCCATGCGTACCCCCCGAATCCGGGTTTTTTAATCGTTCGTATTATTTCACATATTTTTTTAAACCGGTTCTCTTCAAACCTGTTATGGGCCAATACCAGTCATTTAGCCAAGTTCTTTCTTGCAGCCTGTCTGTGGCACTGGGTGGTGCGCTGGGGGCAATGCTCCGGTATGGCATTGCGTGCTGTTTTCAGTCTTTTTACACGACTTATTTTTCGGCCTTATGGGCATGGTTTCACCCGGTTCCTGCAGCTGTTGCAACACTGGCGGCAAATTTAACAGGCTGCCTTTTAATCGGCTGGCTGTTGGGTGCTTTGGGTGGCAATCAAAGCCTGACAGTTCCATTTTCAACCCTGTCACCGCAAGCCAGACTGTTTATTGTCACGGGTTTTCTCGGGGCATTAACCACGTTTTCAAGCTATATTTTAGAAGCCGCTTTACTGACAAAACACGGCAACTGGGACAAAGCTGTTGCCTATGCTTTGGGCAGTCTGGTTCTCGGCAGTCTTATTTTGTGGATGGGCTACAAGTTGGGCAAACTGACCCCGCTGTAACGTCGCCAAGTATTTAGAGTCTGTGGGGTTCAAAAAAGCGATTCATTAACGGAATCAAGCGATCTGGAAACGCACTGTTGTCGTCAGGGGCGGTTACTACCTGCTGGCAAATCTCAGGGCTTGAGAGCAATGAAAAAAGGGATTCCCCCACCCCAGCCAATGTCTCAGTCGGGTGGTTCACGGTTAAAACATTGACCCGCCGGCCAATAGCATACCCCACTTCAAAGGCTGTTTCAGGGTGAAACTGATTTTGGTAAGCAATGGCAACAACCAGATTGGCCCGTGTAATGCTGTCCATGCAACAGGCTTTTAAAAATTCCGGGAGGCGAGCTTCAGAAAAAGGAGTTTCAAGCATTTTTTCTGTGGGCTGCCAGTCTGGCAAACAGCCCGATTGCCTAATTTCTTCTTTTGCCTCTTGGGGTAGCAGCATCGGAAAATTATAACTGCGCGCCAGGCTTGCAACCCGTCTGTTAAATTGTTGCTGCACTTCAGTTTGATAAGGGCCTGCAAGATAGACCAATTCGGTTGGACATAACATACGGTTAAGCATACAAAAAAACGGCGGCCAGTGCCACAGAATTTAAGCTTGTCTTGACAGGGGCATTGATTGGGAGATGTCGTTAAACCAAAACCCAGCCAAAAAAGAAAACAAGCAATGTCAGCAAGGCCAAACCCGAAAACAAAAAGCCCACGGGTTGTTCTTTTGTTTCCGTACGAATTGACTTGGTCTTTACCCGCTTGTACACGGTATCAAAATCATTGGGACTAAAAACCCGGTAATACCTGCCCGCTGAAAGTCGTGCAATTTCACGCAAGATCTGTTCATCAAAATTGACAGGATACCAGTTGCCCAAGTACTCAATTTCGCCACCGGCTTGGCTGCCAATGCCGATGGTATAAACGGTAACATTGTCTTCTTTTGCCTTCTTCGATGCCAGTTGCCACGGATAGCCTTCTCGGCTGTCTCCATCACTGATTAAAACAATCACCTGATCGGGACTAGAACGGGCTTGGCTTTCGCTCTGAGTGACCGGCTCATTGGCCTTTTTGGGCATCTTAGGGGCTTTTTGCTCATTTTGCAACGGGGTTTGTAATGGCTTTTGCGCTTTTTGTGTTTCAGTCTCTTCTTCTTTTTTAAGCAACATCAACGCAGTATTCAGGGCACTGCCAATTTCTGTGCGGGGTTTTAAGTCGCTAACTTTTA
Organism: Cyanobacteria bacterium P01_H01_bin.74; assembly: GCA_038745945.1. Taxonomy (GTDB): domain Bacteria; phylum Cyanobacteriota; class Vampirovibrionia; order Vampirovibrionales; family Vampirovibrionaceae; genus JBCDLA01. The sequence continues at coordinate 21,818 of JBCDLA010000027.1, forward strand.
AGGCCTGAATGTAGTCAATAATTTCCTGATGGTTATCTGTGGGGCTGCTCAAAACATACGTACTGCCTGCAAACCACTCAAGCCCAATACGGACATCATCGGGCAGGCTTTTCACAAATTTGACAGCGGCTGCTTTGGCGGCTTCAATGCGAGAAGGCTTAATATCTTTGGCCTTCATGCTGATGGAAATGTCCATCACCAGCATCATATCGACAGCATGTGTTGAAACCGTCTGAATAACGGCAGGTTGTGCTGCCGATAGAATAAGGAGTACCGCCAAAACTGTTAATAAAAGAGGGGCTATTAAATTTTGCATCCCATGTGGACGTTGCTTGAGCTGTTGAATCAGGGCCACCTGGCTGTAATAAAGGGCGGTTTGCTGGAGTTTTTTCAGTGCGTGATTTCGGTAAATCACCCAGCAAACGGGAATAATGGCCAGAAAAGCCAGCACCCAGGGAGACTTAAAATGAAGCGTTGAAAGCAATTCAAGCCCGGCCATGGCCGTTTGTGTCATTTGCTCAGGCACAATTGATAATGGCAAGAAGGCAGAAAGAAAAGGCATAAAAAAGGGGTCTCAGTTTAATGTGCCGTCATCAGCAATTGAAGCAAGGTTTTGACCGTTTGATGGTTGTCCAGAACAATGGGTTTTTGTCTGCAATTGTGCCACAGGGCATTGTCAGTGCGGGCTATTGCAAGGGCTGCTTCTTTTTCAATGTGTTGACAGGCGCTGTTGTTGTTTGTATCAACAGTCACAACAGATTGGGGCCCATACCCAGGTGGCCCAACCGCATTGCGCAATGTCAAGGTTCCGATACCACGGGGCAACTGATTATCCGCAGGATCGCGCAAGCGAATGGGAATGACCTTTGCCCGTTGTGAAAGTTGTGCGAGCCCTGAAAAATAATCAGGTGACTGGTTTAAAAAGTCAGTTAAAAAGTCAGCACAAAAGAAGACGGTACTGTTTTTGGCACACAGTGTTTGAAAGCGCTGTAAAGCAGCCCCCATACCGTGGACAGACAGTACGGTGGCATTCAGTTTAGCACTTACCCGCGCACTGCCTTGCCGTTTTGTCTTTTTAAAACCATCCTGATGAGCGGCGGCTTGAACAACAGTTTCTGGGGTGTCCTCAATGAAATTTTGGGCTGCTAAAAATCTAAAAATGCTGTGAATCACTTGCTGGGAGGTTACTGTCTTTGCCGAATTGCTGCCCTGAAAAGAGGACAATGTTTGTGGCAAGCAATAGGCTGTTTCAAGGTGCGTTTTTGGATCAAAATCTTTTGGCTCGATACCTTTTGGGTTGATGCTTTTTGGGTCACTGTTTTTTGAGTGACTATCTGGGTCTGTCTTTTGGGCGAGAAGTTCCGAAGGACTGGTCAGCTTCTGCCCGATAATATACACCCCGACCGATACCCCGGCCAATTCAGCCAGCGCCGTTAAAATGAGAAGAACTTTCTGCAACACTACCAGCTTGGCCTGCTTTCGGCCAAAGTGCAAACTGGGTGTTGAGGCAATCACCAGCCAGAATTTTTGCTCCACATCAATATCATACTGCCGCACATAGGGGTGTCCTGTTCTAGCCAAAACATTCCAGTCCAGCTGACGAATGTCATCGCCAGGCTGATAAACCCGTAACTCTTTAAAATCCAAGCCAAGCCCCCGAAGCAAGCTTTTTTTTGATGCATTTAATGGTTGTTCGTTGTTGTCTCTCAGCAGGCGTTGAATTAATGGGACAACAGCTGCAACAGACAACGGGGCCTCGTCCTCAGAATCAGGCTGGGGCAAGCAGGCCATCGGGTTAACGAGCGGATCGAGCCAGCGCATCATCGTTAAAGGCTTTGCAGCCTGGGGAAATCGATGCCGGCGATCAACTGGTACAATATCGCATCAACACTCTGATTCTCGACAATGGCATCATAACCCAAAACAATCCGGTGACGCAGGCAGTCCTGGGCCAGGCTTTTAATATCGTCTGGGGTGACATAGGCACGCCCGTCAATTAAAGCCAGGGCTCTGGCGGCTCTTGCCAAAGCCAGAGAACCGCGCGGAGAGGCCCCGTGGGCAATTGAATTGATTGAATTTGAGGTCACTGTTTTAAGGCTGCCTGCACTGTGATTGACCTGTCTGGTTTTTTGCACCAGCGTTACAATCAGCTGCATTAACGTTGGGTCGAGGTAGACGGCCTTTGCCTTTTCTTGCAGGGTTAAAATGGCCGCCTGGGTCAAGCATTGATTCAGGCTGTCCAGGGTTTGCGTCCCATCCCGCTGAAGAATGACCAGTTCTTCTTCAGGGCTTGGATAATCAACAAGCAGTTTCATCATAAACCGGTCCAGCTGGGCTTCTGGCAAGGGGTATGTCCCGCCAGACTCTATGGGGTTTTGTGTGGCCATCACCAACAGCGGAAGCGGCAACGTAAATGTTTCTTTCCCAATTGTCACCTGGTGCTCTTCCATCACTTCCAGCAGTGCACTTTGCACTTTAGCCGGGGCGCGGTTAATTTCATCGGCCAGAACAAAATTTGAAAAGACCGGCCCTTTTTCTGTTTCAAACTGATTGTTTTGCACATTGTAAATCCGCGTGCCTATCAAGTCTGATGGCAGCAAGTCCGGTGTAAACTGAATCCGCTGAAACCCAATGCCACTGACCTGTGCCAGACATTTTAAGACCAGCGTTTTGGCCAGTCCTGGGGCGCCTTCGACCAGCACGTGCCCCCCGGCAATCAGGGCAACCATCAGCCGGTTGAGCAGATGATTTTGACCCACAATGATTTGACGCACCTCATAAAGGACAGGCTCAATCAGAGCTTTGGCGTCTTGGGCATCTTGTTCAGACAGGCGGTGCATAGGGTTTATTATACCGCAACTTTCTTTGGCAATCTGTTGCCTGTTGTTGTTGCCCGTTTCATTGACCGCTGGCGCTGTTTTCCAATGGGGTAAAGGATAATGTAATGGGAAACAGCCGTAATTTTTTTAGGTTTTAGTTTTTTAGGCTTTTTTAGGACTTGTAGCGTATCCCCAATTTAGACAGGCGCTCCAATGCTTCTTCAAGGATAGTACAAGATGACACAAGAGAAACCCTGAAGTAGCCTTCACCCTCTGTGCCAAAGGCACTGCCAGGCGTAATCACAATGCCGGCTTTTTCAATTAAATATTCGCAAAATGCTGTAGAAGTTTCAAATCCCCCAGGTACCGGCAGCCAGACATACATTGTGGCCTTTGGCAGCTCAATGGGCCAGCCCAGCTTTTGAAATCCGGAAACCACAGTATCCCGGCGTTTTTTGTATTGGGTCACAATATCGGGCAAAAACGATTCGGCATGATTTAAGGCGTACGTGGCACCATCTTGAATGATGGATGGCAGGCCATAATCCAGGTTGGTTTTGATGGCATAGAGGGTGTTGATAATATCGGGGTTGCCAACAGCAAACCCAACCCGAAAGCCAGCCATACTGAAACTTTTTGAGAAAGAATGAAACTCAATAGCAACATCCATGGCCCCGTCGATGTTAAAAATACTCAGGGGGGCATCAGCTTCGTCATAGTAAATTTCACCGTAAGCCAAATCACTGACCAGAACAATTTGATGCTGCTGGCAAAAAGCAACCAGTTTTTCGTAAAAGGTTTTGTCAGCCGTTGCGGTGGTTGGGTTGTTGGGGAAATTAACAAAAAAGAGTTTGGCCTGCTTTGCAATGCTGTCAGGAATTTCTGTGAGATCCGGCAAAAACTGATTTTCGGCTTTTAAAGGCAAATGATGAACTTGCCCGCCTGCAATCCAGGTAGCACGCGAATGGACCGGGTAATACGGGGAAGGCACCAGGCTATAGTCGTTTTGGTCAATGTAGGCAAAACTTAAATGGGCCAGGCCTTCTTTTGAGCCAATCAGTGGTTGAACGTGGTGATCAGGATCAAGGGTCGTAATGCCGTAGCGGCGATGCATCCAGCCCGTAACCGCTTTGCGGTATGCCGGTTTTCCTCTAAAATTGGGATAGCGGTGATTTGCTGGATCTTGCAAACTGTTTGAAATCTCAGCAACAATGGGGGATGGGGCAGGCTGGTCAGGATTTCCCATACCCAGGTCAATCAGTTTAATGCCTTGGGCAACGGCAATGGCCTTAAGCCTGTCAAGCTCAGCAAAGGCATAGGTGGGCAAATCAGAAAATCGCTTTGCCGGTGATTTAATCGTCGGTTGAGAAAAAGTTTTCATAAATTCAAACTAAACCAGAAAAGTAAAAAGTAAATGAATGGGCCTGATGGCATAATTGACAGTCAATGAATAGACACCATCTATAGAAACTGGTTACAGAATAGCACAATTGGGAATGCTGATTCGAAAAGGGTCTCAATCAACCTTTGTTCAACGTATTTTTACCCAGATTATTTAATTAAACGTTCTGTTTGACTAAATTCAATCTGTTTGGGCAGAATCATTGAATCAAAAACCGGTGAATCAAGAACCGGCATTTTTCTGTAGAGATCTTCCAGTGAACTGACAGGCCTGCTGCGCATCAGTTTAAGTGCAAGGCTTGCATCAAAGGCAGGAAGTGTCATTAATTCCGCAAGTGAGGCCACATTAATGTCAACCGGTCTTTCAATCTCAATTTTCTCGGTTAATTCAGATTGTTTCAAGGCATCAGGGTGAATATACGGGCGGTACAATACTGCAGCAAAACTTGTGCCAGAGTTTGCAATAAAGGTCAGCAGTATGGTTATCTGTATCAATTTTAAAAAAGGGCTAAGTTTTTTTGAAGGTGATACTTGATTGTTAGAGACGTGTGAAATTTGTCTGGAAAAGGTTGTTTTTATCATTGAAAATTAAAGAAGTAAGGTTTGAAAAAGATAATCAACTGTTGGGAGAAGTTATTGGAGAAGAAATTCCGTGTCTATTTTAATAGAATTTTATTAAATCATAAACGCAGACCAAAAAAACCAATCCCAGTTGAAATCATTTAAAGTTTTGCAAACACAAGCAAAAGCGGGGGTCAGCATTGTCCATAAAACAGCCTCTGAAATAATAAAAAGCCTGTAACATTAAATAAATGTTACAGGGCTGGACATAGGCTGGGTCGAAAACTTGTTGTATCCAAACGGTTATACAATGCTTTATTTTTATTCTGCTTGATTTGAAAAGCGCCTAAAGATCAAGGACACACTTTTTAAACAATAAGCAAAATCAACATAATGGATTGAATAACACTTCCAGACAGGTTGCTTTCAAAAATATAAAGGTCTAAGGTATCGAACACAGTAAATTGGGTAGGTTGTTATAAATAAATAAAAACAATCAAAAGGCATGAATTGATCGGGTTGGCCTTATTGTTTATGAACTGTTACTTTATCTGGCAAAGCTTGGTGGTCATTGGCATCTTTTATTTTTATGAAAAAATAACACAATGACAAAATATTGCTACAAAATACCCGCAACCATTGCCAACGTTGGACCGGGTTTTGATACTTTTGGGGTTGCCATTCAACTGTATAACACCTTTAAATTGCTTCCCGTTGAAAACAGTAGGGTTTCATCTGAGAGAGATCTGGATACATTAACTGCAACAACAGACTGTCGCTTTCCAGCGGCATTTCAGTCCATCAAAAAATCTCACCTGAAAAAAAATATACTGTTTCAATCCATCAATGCCGTCTTTAAAGCCGCAGGAAAACTGCCAAGGCCTTTTTTTAATGTGGAAGTTGCTGTTGACATTCCGGTAATGCGCGGTTTGGGCAGTAGCTCTTCAGCCGTTGCTGCCGGGTTGATGGCTGCCAATGATTATCTGGGCTGCACGTTTGATAGTGAAACCTTGATTCAGCTTGGCACTAAAATCGAAGGCCACCCTGACAACATAACCCCGGCACTGACTGGCGGTTTTGTCCTCTGTGATGTCGAAACGCATTACCCGCTGCTTTGGCCTGAAGCCTGGCAGGTCACAGTCATTTCTCCCAGCTATGCCGTAGCGACCGCGCAAGCGCGCCAAGCACTGCCCGAAAGCTATCCAAAAGCGGATGCAATTTCCACTGTAAAAAAAGCAAGTTTGCTGATTCATGCCATTCATGCCAAAAAAAGTACGGCCTTTAAAAACGCCCTGGAAGACCAATTACATCAACCCTACCGCCAAGCCTTAATTCCTGAATTTCTTCCTTTAAAACAGCACCTAAGCAATGGGAGCCCGGCTTTTGGTACTATTATTAGTGGGTCAGGGTCTACCCTGGCTGTTTTTCATCACAAAGATCATCAGAAAGACCTCGTGGAAAATTGGATTCTGCCTTTTTTCAACAAAGCACCCTTTAATACAGGAAATCCTGTGATTCTTTCAACCGCCATAGACAACGCTGGTGCGTTGCGGTTGTTTTCATAAAAAAGAGACTGGGCCCCCTTTTTTTACTCCCTCTTTTTTTTACTCTCCCGTTTTTCTTTATTATAAAATATTGATCAAAAAGATAGGAAGCAGAAATACAGAAAGACTGCCGAATGGGTGAAAAAACACAAAAAAAAACAGGCTTGTTGCTGTTGAATATGGGTGGTCCTGACTCATTGGACGCGGTTCAACCGTTTTTATTCAATTTATTCTCAGACCCTGACATTATTAAGCTTCCCCTTTCTGCGGTTTTTCAAAAACCACTCGCCTATCGAATTTCGACCAAGCGAGAAAAAGAAGCACAAGCCAATTATGCAATTATGGGCGGGGCTTCGCCTATTTTAAAATACTCTCTGGGCCAAGCAGAACTATTGGCCCAGGCCCTAAATGACCGTGGCTACGGGAAATTGCCTGCCTATGTGGCAATGCGGTACTGGCATCCTTTTACAGACAAAGTCCTCAACCAAATTCTGGCAGATAAAATTGAACGCTTGGTTGTTATTCCGCTTTACCCGCATTTCTCGTTCACAACCACCGGAAGCAGTTTAAACGAATTGCGCCGTGTGATGACAGAAAAAAAAGTTGCCATTGAGTTGGATGTGGTTCCTTGTTATTACGACCACCCCAAGTACATTAAGGCACTGGCAGAAAATATTGAATCGGGGCTTTCTGGCAATGAGTGGGGATGCAAACGTGATGAGGTCACTTTAGTATACTCTGCACACAGCTTGCCAATGCGACACATCAAAAGCACGCAAGACCCGTATCCCGATCAAATTTATGAAACCGTGAAGCAAGTTTCAGAACAGTATTTCCCCGACAACCCGTGGGAACTGGCTTACCAGAGCCAGGTGGGTAAAATGCCATGGCTTGGTCCGTCAACCGAAGGCATATTACATTATTTCTCAGGTGTTGAGCAAGACAACCTCCTGATGATTGCAGTCAGCTTTGTTTCCGATCATGTTGAAACACTGGTTGAGATTGATCAAGAGTACATCCCGCTTGCCAATGAGCTGGAAATTCAGTATTGCAAGCGTGCACCTGCTTTAAATGTGAATGCCAGTTTTATTGAAGCATTGGCAGACATTGCTGCTGACCGGCTGGATGCCCTTAATGACAATACACCGCTGCCCACTGTGGTTCCAGAATTTAAAAGCCTGCTCAAAAATGTCAGACACCCCAGTCTAAGTTTGACATAAATGCGGCTAAAAAAACTCGACTATAAACTGGCATCCAGTTCATACCCTGCCAACATTCCCAAAACAGGCAGAATTATTTGAAATCCAAAAGGAGGCAGGCTTTGACTGGTTAGTATGCCCGTACTTAATCCACCCATCACACCATCCCAATTGGAATCATTGCTGTTAGCTTTGCGCTGTTTAGATACTTTAAGCGTTCCAGACTGAAACTGCATCTGAATGGGTCTAATGGCATTGATTCGAGAAAATTCATGGTAATTAAATAAAAAGACCGGGCTAAAAGCAACCTGATCAATTTTAACCATGCATTGCGTCACCAATAAAATCATCACGGTATTAATTTGCAGACAGATCAGAACAACACTTGCAACTGGGCTAAACCTTTTTTGAATGCCATTAAAAAGTGCTATATGGCCTGAAATCGACATGGCCTGATGATGTCTTTGATGAACGAGACCCTGTTTTAACCACCTTGTAAAATTTAACGCCCGAGAAAAAAGTAAAGCCCCCTGTTTTGCTTGTTTAACAATAGGGTCAACCAAGGCTTCTGGATACCAAGATGTTAAATTTTGTAAAGCTTGCATCTCAGTCATCCATGGAAGTCAATATAAAAAGTAAAAACAGTTGAGAGAGCATTTATACTAATAAAAACAAATTGATTTTAATTATTGTTTTTATTTTTAATGGGGATTGAAACAGTCAGT
>JBCDLA010000028.1:0-29304 GCA_038745945.1 Cyanobacteria bacterium P01_H01_bin.74
ACCGACGCCTGGTGAGGTATCATCTTCTGGAGAGCCACCGACGCCTGGTGAGGTATCATCTTCTGGAGAGCCACCGACGCCTGGTGAGGTATTGCCTTCTGGAGAACCACCGACGCCTGGTGAGGTATTGCCTTCTGGAGAACCACCGACGCCTGGTGAGGTATCATCTTCTGGAAAATTACCGACACCTAGCCTTGTATTGGGCTCAGGAAGAAGTTCTGAGACTTCAATGGAAAAAGAGGCATAGGAAGAGTTTAATACAGATGAATTGGGTCTGTTTTCTGCTGAAGAATTCCGCTTTTGCAAAGAATAAAATTGCTTTGCACTTGAACCTATTCTAAGTCCTGTATTTTCCGGGTTAATTTTCATGGGAATGCCTCTCAAAAATAAACTGTTTGCTAAACTGATCAGAGATATTGAAGTTGTGATAAGTGACTAAAGTCAGATAAATGACTACAGTCAAGGGATACTTAAAATTATAAAAACATTTAAAAAGAAAAATTTGTCTTTTTCTTAATCTTTAAATTTAAACTATACAAGTTAAAGCAATATATAAAAATATGTGTTATACTACATTTAAAATGATAATAAGTAGCAGAATAAAGGGGATCCATGTCTCCACCAAGCCGACATTTCCCACACAATGACGATACCGCCGAGTCCGGCATTTTTATTCACGAAACCTCAACCGTTGAGCCGCCTTCTCAAATAGGGGCTAATACAACAGTGCATCAGTTTTCACACGTTATGTCCAATGCCATTATCGGCAGATCTTGCAAAATCGGACGCAATGTCACCATTGAGTCCGGTGTTATGGTTGGCAATTTTGTTGACATTATGCACAACTCTCAAATTAATAGCGGGGTAATTGTAGAAGATAACGTTTATTGTGGTTTTTCTGTTGTTTTTGAAGACACAAGACGCATTCGGGCCACTCCAAAAACAATTTCTCAGGTCAGCCCAACTATTGTTCGAAAAGGTGCAAGTATTGGTGCCAATACAACGGTTGCATCAGGAAATACCATTGGACAATTTTCATTCATTGAAGCAGGCAGCATTGTTGATAGAAATATTCCTGACTTTGCGGTAGCATGTGGGAATCCAATTCAGTTAATCGGCTGGCGCTGTAAGTGTGGTCAAGCACTCACCCTTAAAAAAAATCAGAAAGCTGTTAAGTGCAATTACTGCAACCGTCACTACAACCGTCAAAGCCAATGGAAATTGATTCCCTTCGTTCAGGACACTGCCATTATTGATGCCCACACAAATCCCTATTCTCAATCTCACCCGGCAATACGAACTTCTCAGCAATGAAATTAATGAAGCCCTTCTCAAGGTTGCAGCTTCAGGATATTACATTTTAGGACCCAATGTTTCTGCTTTCGAATCTGAAATGGCTAACTATCTGGGGGTCAACCATGTTATTGGATGCGCTAACGGTACTGATGCATTGTACTTAGCACTCAAAGCACTACGCGTTGGCCATGGTGATGAAGTCATTACAACCCCGTTCAGTTATATGGCAACATCTGAGTCTATTGTCAGGGCTGGTGCAATCCCTGTTTTTGTAGATATCGATGCAGACACAATGAACATTGATGCATCGCAGGTTGAAAAGGCGATAACAAAAAAAACCAAAGCGATTTTGCCAGTACATATATTCGGTCAGGTGGCAGAAATGGATACCATTCAGGCCCTGGCTGAGCAGTACAAGCTTTATGTCGTTGAAGATGCAGCCCAGGCTATCGGCTCTTCCTACTATTCAGAATACAACTCTATAGCTATAAAGGCAGGTACTATTGGTAATATTGGCTGTTTCAGCTTTTTTCCGACCAAGAACTTGGGTGCTTTTGGTGATGGTGGCATGTGTGTTACTAACGATGATGGGCTTGCCGATCGGCTAAGAATGCTGCGGGTTCATGGCAGTAAAAAGCGTTATTACCATGATGAACAGGGTCTGAATAGCCGACTCGACGAAATCCAAGCTGCTGTTCTGCGGTTAAAATTGCCTCACCTTAATCAATGGAATAATGCCCGTAAACAACTGGCAGAAGGCTATACAAGATATTTAAAAGAATTTTCTTCGGTGCTTAAAACACCTGTATGCCTGGCTCATAATACCCATATTTACCATCAGTACACGTTGCAAATTCAATCCGAGCAACCTGAAGAGAGTCGACAGGTTTTTCAGCAGACCATGCAAGATAATGGCGTTCAGACCATGATTTACTATCCTCTGGCGCTCTACAGACAAAAAACACATGATTCACTGGGTATTGACCCAAAGCATTTTCCTGTCTGTGAAATGATCTGTAATCAGGTCATCTCCCTGCCAATTTTCCCTGAGCTTAGCCTTGAAGAACAAGAAACTGTTTTTAAGGCTTTAGCACAAAGCACAGAAAAAATCAGTTTAACGGCTAGCCTGCCCTAAAGGTCGTCTAAATTATAATCACCATTGCTGTCAATCAAATTCAACCACTCAGAATAAGGTCTGCCATATATCATATAAACAGTCCCTCTGTTGTTTCCACCGGTATCGTTTCTTGTCGCTCCCAACAATAACTCAGCATAACCGTTGTTATCGAGATCGGCCATAACACCTGTTGCTTCAAGGTTATCATCCGAAGCTTCGCCGATAATACGTATGGTTCTGTTGGCAATACTCATATCATCCAGATTAAAAATACCGTCAGTACCTGGTGTTAAAGACCGCCAATCGGCCAGTGAGCGCCCAAAAATAACATAAGCTTCGCCAGACTCACTGCCCCCACCACTGGCAGCTGCTGAAGACAAAACAATATCATTAAACCCATCACCATCAAAGTCACCACCCCCAATACCTGCCATACTCCCATCAGGCCTGAAATTATCAGCCATAAGAAAGTCATTGGTGTTTCGCCCCAGAAAGCGAAAAACCCTATTGGTGTCGCTGCCAGCATTTAGTGTAATATCTCCACTTGAATCAGTTAACGCAGCCCATTCACTGGTACTTCGGCCCAAAAACAAAAAAGCTTCACCACTGTTTGAACCACCGGCATCGCCATTATCTACGCCAATCAAAACATCATCATAACCATCATTGTTAACATCAGAAACAATCGAAGCTGCGTACTGAGCCATTAAATCGCCAGCCGTATCGCCAATAAAATGAATCACTTGATTGGCATCACTTGCTGAACTTAAGTCAAAAACACCGTTAGAATCAGTTAGTGACGCCCAGTCACTGGTACTTCGACCCAAAACCAAATACGCTTCACCTGCATTTGAGCCACTGCCTTCATCACCAAAAGGTGCACCAATCAATATATCATCATAGCCATCGTTATTGACATCACCGGCAATACTTGCAGTTTGTCCTGTATCATTACCATTCTTCGTTCCCATGAATGTGATAATTTGATTGGCCTCAGTGGCATTGCCCATATCAAAATCACCATTAGCATCTGTCAAACTTGCCCAGTCACTGGTACTTCGGCCTAAAACCACATAAAGTTTCCCTGGGTCTGCGTTTCCCCCAATAGCACCCATAGCAATATCCTTATACCCGTCAGCGTTTACATCTCCGGTACAATCTAAGGCATAACGACCCAGAAACTCATTGTTTCCAGAGCCATAGAAAAATACGGTTTTATTTGCATCATTGAAGTTTGACTGTGTTAATTCTAAATTACCCGCACTATCAGTCGTTAAAGAAGCCCACTCACTATTAGTACGGCCCATAATTAAAACGACTTCCCCGGATGACGTTCCGCCAGTGACTCCTCTTGGTGATGAGATCAATAAGTCACTAATACCATCACCATTGACGTCCCCTCCGATTGTTACACTTTCGCCGGCATTAACATCTGCAGCAGAACCGTAAAAATTGACAATCGCATTGGCATCACTAATTTCTGAAGCAAGCACCAACTCTCTGCTAGTTTGTACCTGTGCATTTAAAATAGAGTCCCAGGATGCTTTATCACGGCTTAAAATCAAATACGCATCTCCTGAGCTGTTTCCATTGATATCAGCAAATGAGGCACCAATTAACAAATCAGGCATACCATCATTATTCACATCACCAAATGTCGAAAAATTGTTGCCCAAGTCATCCTGATTAGCTTGTCCTGTAATTTTAAGGTTGTAGTCAAAAATCGAGTTGTCAACAATTAAGGTGTAAACGCGTTGCTTGGTTAAAGTGGTTTCATTAATAGTTACTGTTGCACTGATTAAATAATTATCAACATTAATGGCATTAATCGTTGAAAAATAGGTACCTGTCATACTAGACGAGCCACTAAGATCTGCGGGACTGGCTGGAACCGTTAACGTATTCGTTCCAGACCCTGGATAGCGCGAACTGGTGGTTAAGGTTATACCCGCCTGTAACTGTGTTAAAAAATAATCCTGCGATTCTATCAAAGCAATTTCAGCAGCTTGTTGAGCCAGTTGGTTGTTCAAATTGGCTCGCATCAGTTGTGTTACTGTATTACTGGTCAAGAGTTTTAAAGAAGTAGCCATCAAAGACGTGCTTATAAGAAAAAGCACAACAAAAGCAATCCCAAACCCTGACTGCGCTTTTAAAGCCCAAGGTTTGAACACAAAGAATTTCTGTCTTTTTTTTCCTTTTTTATTTTTTTGAAAACGCATCTGTTTTTTTCCTCTGCGCTGCAATTGAATTATTGGGTTGAAATAATACGATCAGGAACAATTTCAAAAATTTTGGCATCACTGTGACTACTCAAAAAAAGATGATTGTTGTCCGGATTGTAAGCAATTCCCCATAATCCAGCTATTCCTGATTCACTGCTGCCAATATCATCGGTATTAATGGTAAAGCTTTCTGTGATTCCAGATGATCGGATATACCGGTACAGGGTTAACAACCGGTTGGGTGTTGAGCCGGTTACATTGTTTAAAACAACCAGGAAGTCATTACTCAAGACAGGGTCAATAGTCAGCCGAGATGGTGGATTGGCAGGATAACTCAGATCCGCAGACAAGTCTGCTATTGTGCTGGTTATTGCTCCTGTTGCACGGTTTACCTGAAACAGTTTTACGTTGTCACTGTCTCCAGGGTCGCCACCAACAACATAAATGCTGTCTGTTACGTTTCTATCATAAGCAATACCACTGGGACTGGTGATTGTCCCGCTCAGATCAATGCTACTTTTAACGGCCAAAGCATTAAAGCCCTCTGTTAAACTAAACCAATATACGGTGTTTGTGTCTGCATCAAGTTCAATAACGTTTTTACCTTTATTGAAAACAGCAAAGTCATCACCATCCAGGTCAATGGTAGAAACATAGGGCTGATTGATAATCACACCATCTGCATTAGACAGAAAAATTTGATGCTGTGAAGCTTCTTCTCCTGAGATGACAAGCCGTTGCATTGTATTATCCCAGGCAATTCCTATCGGACTAAAGGCTGAACCGTATAAAGAATCAGATGTTCCTGCATCAAAGGCATTAACCAGAACCACATCTTTTTCTCCACCATCAGCGGGTGAGGTGAAAAACCTTACCAGGCCTGGATTAACTCGAATGAAATGATACGAAAGCAAAGCCCGTTTAATTTGTGGGAGGCCTGTTTCTGTTGAGAACTCAAAACCTTTCAAGATAACTTTACTCGCTTCAGAAGGCATACTGAGTGCAAATCCTGAAGCGTTAGGGCAACTGCTGTCATAAACACCAGCAGCATCTGTACCAGACTGCCAATAACCATTGGCATTGGTATCGGTAAAGACGGTGCAATTATTCATTTGTTCTGCATATAAAAACTGAGGTGAACCAGTCAAGACATATTTATTGTAATTGGCAATGGGGTAAGGAGAAATGTAAGTCGTTGCGTTATCAATTGAGTACTGAAGGTAATATTTGCCACTTTCAGCAACAATTTTATAAACACGCTTTTCTGCATTGCCAGACTGGTTTGCAATGGTATACTCCAGCCGATGTTGATGCGAATTGTTACTGATGTAGGCGCCATTGTTTAACTCATCTTGAATTTTGCGAATAACCATTTCAATTTCAGCCACAGCACTGTACCGCCCATCAATTGTGTTGTTGGTCAGTTTTATTTTTGAAAGAATAGACAGAAACGAAAACGAAACAAAGGCCAATAAAGCCAAGGCAATTAGCAATTCAACAAGGCTCAGCCCTCGCTTGTTTTTGCGCATCTGGTTCAGCCACTGATTTTTTTTCATAACATAATTATCTCAATCCCGTTAATGTAACCATTGCTGCCAGGGCTGCTGGCATCACGTTCAATTTCAAGGTTGAGTAAATTGTCTGCAACATCGGTTTGGTAACTTTGAATGTTTGCCCGCAAGGTTGAATCACCCGTTTCTGTAAAAACACTATAGCCCGATCCATTTCGTTGCTGGCCTTCCAGCAAAATGTTAATAATGGCATGGTTACTGAGTGTCACCGTAGGTGACATTTCAGCAAAGTACAAATTCACCCGATACTGCCCATTGGTAACTTTAAAATTGTACCGAATGGATGTGGCCGATTGCCGATATGACTCATACAGCGGATCCATCGTAGTGTTTAAAACATTACCGGCTCTTGTGGCTGTACTGCCTGTAAACCCGGAGACAAACCCGTGAAGCACTGTTGTGCCATTGTATTCGGCAGTATCTGCTATCCAAAAGCGACCACGCTGATCAACATAGTTGTCGCCACCACAATTGATTCGAAAGGCATCCACCGATTGCCGTACCGTTGATCGTGATAAGGGATTAGACAATGCGTCTCCTGCATCTCGATAGATGTAGAGATGTAGAATTTTGTCAAAAACCGTTGAATTGGTGAAATCAATGGCCCGGTAATACGGAATCACTTCACCAGATTCACTCACGGAAGTCTGCATCGTACTGTCATTAAATAAGGCGTAATCGGCTCTGTTTAAATCCATTTGCGCTGCCAACGACTGAACCAGATCAGCACGGGTTGCATGCACGTATGTATTTTTGGTCAGCTGAGTTGTTTGTGAATAACTGATCAACAATGGGGCAAGAGTCACTGTAAACAAAACAATAATCATTAAAATCTCAATCAGTGTAAACCCTTCATGAGAAAAAGGATTGTGTTTTTTTCTAGCAAAATTGCTCACTACGTTACCAACCCCTGCTGAATGCAATGGCCAAAATAATTAATAGAGCCAGTATAACAAAATTAACTAAACAGGGCTACTGAACAGGACTTAGGACCTGTTGATATAAAAAGGTTTTTCTTTCGACTGGTTTGCGGGAAGGCAAAATAAAAAATAAGGCATTGGTCATTTAATATAGATAGGCTTCCCAGTCTGACGTAAAGAAGAGCATCAATGTAACCTGTACCATGTGCAAAGCTTTTGAATAACAGAAGGTTTTCCGTCTGAATCGAGCCAGGTAGTGACGGATTCGACTATTCAGGCTTTCAACGCCCCAAGTCTCTGCCTTTGTCACTATATGCTGTTCTTGTGGCACAAAGGCCCCATAAACAGGGTAGTCATCCGTACAAACAACGCTGTTTGCAAAAAGGCTTAACTGCTGCCAAAGCTGCTGGCCTGTTTTTGCATTGCGCCGCCCTAACTGCAAACCACAGTAACTCTGGCGCTCTCTATCCCAGGCCAACCATATCCAGCACTTTTGACTTTTTTTTGAATGAAATGCCACATCTCATCTAGCTCTACAGTGCGTACATGCTCTTGAACCTCTGGGCGTAAACGCTCAATCTCGTCGGCTAAGTGTTTTACCCACAACATAACCGTGGTGTGGGCCACCCCTGTTAATCGGGCTATCCCTCTAAAACCAACACCTTCCAGGTACAGCTTAATTGCGTATAGTCGCTTTTCCAAAGGGATTCGCTTTAAGCTCGCGCGTGTGTAATTATAGCCACACGCCTTGCATTTGTAACGTTGTTTTCCTCGCATGGTAGCGTTTTTAACAGCCTCGGTACAGCGGCATTTAGGCATTATTTTAACAATATCTATGCTAATTTACCAACGCCCAAAATAGAGTAAAAGCGCTTGCCTCCACGTCAAAAATGATTGACGAATAACCCAAAATAAAAAGTGGTCGGGATGACAGGATTCGAACCTGCGACCCCCTGGTCCCAAACCAGGTGCGCTACCAAACTGCGCCACATCCCGATGCGTTTTTTACTATTCCCAATTTTTGCATAAAACCAATAAAAATGTCTATTCTATTAAATCAATATCAAACCAATTGACCGTAACCGTATTCAGTCTGGCTCTTTTTGATTCTTTTGTGTTGTTGATTCGTATGTGTTGGTGAAAGCCATTATAATAAATGACAGGACAATCTTTTCTTTCAGGCGGTCAAAAAAATGGCCCGTGTAAAAAATCTTTTCGTTTCGTCCTTTGATAAAATCCAGACACAATGGCCATCATTAAAAAAAACACCCTTTCAGTGCACCCAGCAGCCTTATATTTGGCCCTCCCCACTTTGGCCATTGTTGTCTTTTTTATCGCACCGCTCTGCGGCACCATGATGATGAGCCTGCAGGACTATTCGCAATCGTTGTATGCCCCGCAATTTATTGGATTGAAAAATTACAGCAGCTTATTAAGCGATCCTGTTTTTTTGGATGCGGTTAAACACACCGTGATTTTTTTACTGGGGGTTGTGCCATGCATGGTGGTTTTGCCTGTTTTTTTAGCCCTGCTGGTCAATACCCAGCTTCGCGGCATTCAAATGTTCAGAAGTATGATTTACCTGCCCGTTGTGATTTCTCTGGCGGTTGTGGGCATTACGTGGCGCTGGCTGTATGCCCAGGACGGCCTCTTGAACTGGGTGATTCAAACGCTTGGCCTGCCAAAAGTTGACTGGCTGGTCAACCCAGATATTGCCTTGTTCAGCATTATGGTTGTGGTTATCTGGAAGGGCCTGCCATACTATATGATGATGTACCTGGCGCACCTACAGCAGTTACCACAGTCGTTACAGGATGCGGCCAAAATTGACGGGGCTGGTGGCATGCAGCAATTGTGGCATATTATTGTGCCGCACTTAAAGCCATCGATGACCATGGTCGCCATTATCAGCAGTATTGCCAGTTTAAAAGTTTTTACTGAAATGTATGTGATGACCCGGGGCGGACCGGTGGGTGCGACAAAAACACTGGTTTATTTTATTTACGAGCAGGCGTTTGAAAACTTAAACCTGGGCATTGCTTGTGCTGCAGGCTTAATGCTGATGCTGGTGCTTGTTGCTTTTGGCATCCTGGATATTATCAGCAACAAGCGGTTGAGTCTGCGCCGTTAAATCTGGACAGTTAAGTCTGCGAGATCGAAATGTGAGCGTTTTAAAATTGCTGATTAAAAAATTTAAAAAAAAACAAAAAAAAGAGCAAAACAGCAAGAGGGCGCAGAGACAGTGAGCCGATTGATTTTATGACGTCACGCCAGTTTAAACAATTGATGGCTGTTTTATTGCGCTACATGGCCTTGGTTCTGGTTTCGGCACTGGCCCTGATTCCGTTTTTGTGGCTGCTTTCAACGGCATTAAAACACCCCAGCGAAAATGTCTTTCAATACCCGCCGCAGTTTATCCCTGAAACCGTTACAATCGTCCACTTTGTCCGTATTGTCCAAGAATTGCCAATCCTGAATTTTATGGGCAACAGCATTGTTGCAACGGCGTTAACCGTTGGACTGAATTTGTTGCTTAGTGTTTTAACCGCTTACCCGTTGGCGCGGTTTCGCTTCAAAGGCCAAAAACTCTTTTTCTTTCTGGTGCTTTCAACCATGACCATTCCATTTCAAGCCCTGATGATTCCGTTGTACTTAATTTGCCTGCGCTTAAACCTGACCGATCACGCCGGGGCCTTTGCCGGATGGCTGGGACTGGCTCTTCCATTTGCATTCAGTGGCTTTGGTGTGTTTTTTGTCCGGCAAGCTTTACTGGGCTTGCCGAAATCATTGGAAGAATCGGCTGTTTTAGATGGCTGCAACACGGCGCAAATTTTGTGGCATGTTTTGCTGCCACTCATTCGACCAACACTGGCCACTCTGGCAGTCTTTGCCTTTGTTTCTGCCTGGGGCGAGTTTTTATGGCCCAGTTTAATTCTTTCAAAACCCAGTCATTTTACATTGCCTGTTGGACTGGTTCAGTTGCAAAGTGCCTTTAGTGCCAACTGGAAGATGATTGCTGCGGGCACCATTTTATCAATGGTGCCGATTGTTGTTTTTTTTCTGGCGATGCAACGCTATTTTGTGCAAGGCATTGGGGAAGGGGCCATTAAAGAATAGTGGCGCTGCGTTGCAATGTATCGCAATGCAGTCCAGTGCAATGGTTTTGTTTGGGTTAAAATGGCAACCATTTAGATTTCAGGCAGACCCAAGATAAAGCAGACAGGGTAAATAAGACGAAGTAAATAAAACCAGTTAAAGCAGGCGAGGTAAAAAGGCTTGACAACAAGGCAGTCATTGTTAAGCACACTGAAGCAAACCATTGTTGTTTCTGTTCAGGCAACCGGAACAGAGCCGTTAAATACCCCTGAAATATTAACAGCGATGGCATGCAGCGCCCTTAATGGCGGCGCAGGCGGGTTAAGGCTTGCACAGGCCAGCAATTTAAAAGCATTTCGAGCCCTTGCCCCGAATCAATACAAAGACAGCTTTCTGATTGGCATTACCAAGCCGGACCCATTGCCAGCCGATCCGTTAAATGCGGTGTTTATTACACCAACAATCTCAGAACTGGATGCCATTGCCCCGCACTGTCAAATGGTTGCAACCGATGCAACCCACAGGATTCGTCCTGACGGCAACCCGCTGGCGGCCTGGGTGCAGCATGCCCGAAAAGCATGGCCTGAAACCTTGTTAATGGCTGATGTGAGTACACTGGAAGAAGGGCTTGCGGCAGACGCACTGGGATTTGATTGTGTGGGGACAACCCTAGCAGGCTATACGGCTCACAGCCTCGCAAGACAGAATCCGAAGAGCCAAAAATCCGATCAGGCCATTCAACCTGTTCAACCCGATTTTCTCCTGCTTGAAGCACTGGTTCAGCAGTGCCAATGCCCTGTGATTCTTGAAGGCAATGTCTGGACGCCAGCACATGTCAGTCAGGCCTTTTTGATGGGGGCTTTTACGGTGGTCATTGGTTCAGCAATTACTCGACCGCAACTGATTACCCAACGCTTTTTGCAGGCGTGCCCAAGCCAGCCAGTAGAACTACCCCAGTAGAACTGCCATAGACACGTGACTGAATAAAAAGAATAACAACCAACAACCCCATAAATAATGACCGGCTAATGACCGGTATTGCTTGCCATGAAAAATCAACTCATTCAGATTATTGGTCCCCCCAAAACCGGTAAAACAACGTGCCTGATTGAACGGGCCATTGAACTTGCCGAACAATACAGCATCGCATCCGATCAAATCTGTGTGATTGCTGCAAACAACCAAGCCCGTCAAGATTTACACGCCCGGTTAAAAACCGGCTGGCCCAAGCAATTATTGGCTAATCCATCAGACAAAGCGGTCCATCAAACCCTGCCCGCGGTTCGATCCGTCAATAATTTTTTTCTACGGACACTCAGACAGCTCAATCCTGAAGGGCTTTCGTTGAAAGAGGGGCCGGCGTTGAAAATGATTGATCGGACGGTTTTGCAGGTCTTTGTCAATCAACTGATTGATCAGGTTGTCTTGCCTTTGGCGCATTCCCACCGTTATGCCAAAACCCACCCTGACTTTTGTCGCCTGATTTTTAAGACCTTTTCAGCGGCTTTGGCACAAGGCCAAGTCGAGCTTAAGCCAGATAGCCCAGAAACAGGCAGGTCAAATCTTGCCTGGGTTGCACAACTGTATCAACAGTTGCTAGAACTGCTTGCGCAGTCTGGGTACTGTAGTTATTGGCAAATTACACCAAAACTGCTTGCGGTATTGACAGCCATTCATCAGGGCAATCGGGAACAAAGCAGCCGCTTTCCTGCATTGACAACCCGCGTGCTACTCATTGATGACGCAGAGGTGTTGTCTTATCAGCAGCACCAGGTTTTTGCGGAACTTTACGCATTGCTTCCTGTCACATTGGTTTTTGCAGGCAATGCCGTTTTGCCGCCCCGACCCGGATCGCAAGCCTGCCCTGAAGAACTGGCATCGCTTGACCTTTATCAAAACGCACTGAAACAAAAAGGCGCAACTGTTGAAACTGTTTCCTGCAGGCCTGATACATCCTCAGCGTTTGCTAAGCAGCATCAGGTCTACAAGGCTTTGTGCGAGATGAACGGCATTTCAGCACCGGGAACTACAGCGGAGCCTCAAACCCCAAGCTCTGAAACCCAAACAGGCAATACAAGTTTGCAGCAAGACAACTTTGTTTACGCGATAAACGCAGCCTCGCCAGAAGCTGAAGCCAGACAACTGGCCCTGATTGCTATGAATTGGGTAAAAACAAAGCAGCCAAACAAGCAAAACCCTTTGGCCTGGGAACGCTGCGCAATTTTTCTGCCCACAGCCCGACACAGGGCTTTGCTGGCTAAAACACTGGCTGATTTTGACATACCGGCGCAATGGCCTGATGAGGTCTGGGAAAATCAATACAAACCAGGCCTGGCACTTGCAAAGCCCATCTTCTCTGTTTTTGCAGCCTGGGACACGATGGGTGTTTTTTTTGAACAGGCTACGCTTGCATTGACGATTGATTGGCCGTTTTTAAAGGCTTGGCAGATCCCGGATAATGATAATGCTGTCGAGCAGAAAAAAGCCGATGGGCCTGCTGCAGACTTAAACGCAACTTTAAACACAGATTTAAACTTCTTGGAAGCCCTGGAAAGCCTTGACCCAGACTTGGGCAACGCCTGCAATCAGATTCTGGCTGACGGCAATGCCATTCCTCTGGTGACCGCGCTAAAGTCATTCAAGGCTTTAAACACTGAACAGTTAAAAACCTTGAATACAATCTGCCATATTTACCAGATATGGACGCAGAATCGGTGTGTTTCTAATCTGCTGGAGATGTTGGCAGAAAACTTTCATGGAATTCACGCGCCAGGCCTTTCTGCACTGAAACAATGGGCAATCAAATATCACTCTATTACAGCAGATCTTTTGGGAGAAGATCTTTTGAGCCACTTAAAGCATGCACCAAGCAAAACACGCAGAACCCAATTAACACTGCCGCTGGTTGTGAAACAGTTTGAGGCCATTGTTACGGGTATTGCCGGGGCCGGGCTTGAGCACCTGTCAAAAACAACAGATCACTCAGATTACTCAGAAAACGCGGAAACCGCAGAAATAACCTCTAATGAGACTCCTGTACGGGGTATTCAGGTCTTGCCCCTGGCTGCAGCCAAACAACACAATGCGGATCTGGTTTTTGTGCCGTTTATGCAGGGACTCCCAAAGGCTATTTATTCTGATGCTTCCTTAACAGGCTCACTGGATGACTTGTTGCTTACTCCCGTTAACGCAGCATCAACAGACACTCAGCGATTGCCTTTAGGGGGATCACGTCTGTCTAAGAACAATAAGCCAAATAATACCTCAAACACTCCCTTGCAAGAATTCACCCAAACGGCACCGGCCCTTTTTAGTGCCAGAGAAACCTTGATTGTCAGCACACACCGGCAGGCGGATTGGGTTGAAAACGCAATGAAAAAGAGCTCTACAATGCAGGCAGACGCTTTAACGGCAAGTTCTACAAGTTCGATAAGCATAGCGCTCTCGCCATTGTTTCAGCAGCTCCAGCAGTATTGTCGTCAAGATGATACTGCCGAAACATTGACTTCAACGGATCAATTTTCACCAGAAGCATCTGCTTTTGATGGCCTTGATAGCTTATATGCATCTGAGCATGCACCTGAGCTAGAAAATCAGTCAGCAGAAACTTCTGAAACTCCATGGGCCAATTTACCCAAGCAGCCCGATATCTTGTCGGTTTATGGGTCAAATCAAAACGTGGCATTGAGCGCGGCCGCCATAAAAACCTTGATGACATGTCCCCGGCAATTTTATTACCGGTACGTCTTAAAACTTCCCAAATCCAAGAATCCAGACGGATTTCAGGTTGTTGTGGGACAAGTGGTACATCGGCTTCTGGAGGTTTTTAACCGCAATTTTAAAGCAGCCAATACACCCTACACGCTCCAGGAATTGCAGCAGGTTTGTAATGCGTATTTTAACAGCCGGAGCGATCAGGCTGTCTTTTATGCATGCGGGTTTACCATTGAAGACTTTGAAATCATCAGTCAATGGCCTGAATTGCAATCGCATATGCTGCAAAAAACTGTAGAGGAGGCTTTTTTGGCCTTGGGGCACAGCGGGTATTTTGAGCGTTACGGCCAACTGAAAACTGTTCTGGCGGAATGGCCATTAAAGGCCATACAGCATCCTCAGTTGCCCGGCTGCAACTGGTCTGGCAGTATTGATGCATGCATTCAGTTGCCAGACGGCACCTGGGAGCTGATTGATTACAAAACAAGCACCAACGCCTATTCAACCGGGGTAGCGACCTGTGAAAAAGAATTTAACCAAATTCTAGACAACCTGCCAGACCTGGAAACCAATGCTGGAAAAATGGATGGATCTGTTTTTGAAGGTACCTCGGACTCAGAAAAACAAGCCCGTCTGGCCTTTTATCAGCAGTTTGCCGGACGACTGAAAAAAGCGTATCCCAGAGACTATCAGATACTTTTGTATTATTGGCTGCTCCAGCAAGACCCGGCTTTCCTTGAAAAAGAAGCGGGTAGTCTCCTGCGGCTAAACGCTGTTGGCTTGCAATTTGTTCGCCCAGATAAACCCGGAAAAACCGGCCAGGCTGCACTGCGGTTAACTTGTCAAGCTGCCGCTATTGAGGCACAGGCAGAAAGTTTACTAACCGATCTAAACACCCGGATACTCGGCCTCATAAGAGCGTTTGTTCATTTTCTCCCCACCCCCGACGCCCAGCATATTGATGACAATCAAAATTGCCAGTACTGTAATTATACTGCTGTTTGTGATGCCAGTAAAACGGCTATTTTTTAAGGCTTATTCGCCCTAAGCGTTTGAATGATTTTTTTCCTTTCGGGTTCTTTTGCGTCAAGGCAAGAGTTTCTCAAACACACTTTTTTTTCTTATGTGAAGGCAAGTTTTTCTCTTAAAACATATTTTCTTATTCTACCTTGTTCCGTCAGGGGCCCTGGCTGGCCCCTAACAACCCCAGCCGTTTTTCTTACACTGGCGTGAAAAATCTGAACTCGCCACGGCTTCAAACAAGTTTAAAAGTGGCACAGCCTCCAAGGCTTCGGCTGTGCATTTATTTTAACTTGCCTACCTCAGACAGCAGATTTTTCCGCCAGTGTAAAACCGTCGTAGCAAGTTTTGAAAATTTTCTCGGAGATACGAGGTCAACCGGTTCTGGGGTGTAAAATTGCGATAGCAATCACCCCGAAACCAGAAAGCCTGGTGACTTAACGGTTTAGATTTTACGGGTTAGCTGAAGTTGCTGGTTCTGAGGGGTAAAATGGCGTAAGCCAGACCCCTCAGAAACCGCCTTTGCGAGTGAGCATACCCGCAGGGTAGCGCAGCCGCAAGAGTGGTAAGCAACTGGTTAGTTTGCCTTGCTTTTGAAAGGTGTCCAGAGGAAACGGGACGTTTCTTCTGGTGCCAAGGGGTTGTTAGGGGAAAGGGCATCGCTTTCCCCTGACAAAGTAAAAGAAAGAATAAGTGTTTGAGAAAATCTTGCCTTGACGCAAAAAACTCTCGAAAGAAAAAAATCCTGCTTTCCCGAAAAAAACCGAAAAGAATCAACGCCAGACTACAAAGACCCTAACCGGGTCTACACCATGATACTGAGAATCACTCCCAAAGTTCCATCCATGGGATGAGGAAATCATTGGGGCCAAACCGCTAGAGTATGGGTATCGATTTGTAAAAACAGAAACAAGTATTGCGCATCAGGGCTACTGCAAACAACAGATAAAACACCTGAATTCTTACAAAAAAGTGGGTTATTGCAATGGATTTGGTTACATCACTCACCAATCAAGTGATGGAAAAAGCACTGGACGGGCTATCCAAAAGGCACCGGGCCATAACAAGCAACCTGGCCAATGTGGACACCCCCAACTACCACCGTCGCAATGTCAAGTTTGAAACACAGTTGCACCAGGCAGCGCAAACGGCGAAAAATCAGAATTTGGCTGATCAGGAACTTATTCTGGCCAAAAGCAATGCTGTGCCTTTGGCAATGCAATCCTCCAATCCACTTCACTTTAGCCCCAAAGTTACCTTGGACAGTTTTAACCCAGAAGTCAGTGAAGTCAGAGAGTATTCATCAAGGCTAGACGGCAATTCAGTGGATATTGAGGTTGAAATGGCCGAGCTGGCCAGAAATACACAGCGTTATCTGGCGCTCAGCAATCTGGAAAGCCGGGCTGTCAACAGCTTGCGCTCAGTGATCAATGGAGGCTAAGTCAGTTTATGGATGCATTTGATATTGCAGCATCAGCTTTAACGGCCCAACGCCTGAGAATGGACACCATTTCAAGCAATCTGGCTAACGTGAATACCACCCGGAAAGCGGATGGCAGCATTGGCGCGTATCGCCGAAAAAATGTGGTTTTTGCACCCTTGCTTGAAGAAAAAGCAGGGTTTAAAGACGACTTGCCAGACTTTGTGGGCAATGATACCAGCAACAGCTTATCGTTTGGAGACTCAAGCAGTAGCGAGTCAGGCCATATTAAAGGCCATATTCGTTTTCAGGAACCCGTTTCGGACAGCTTGGGCGTATCGGTTGTTCAGATTTCAGAAGACACAGAAACCCCAATGCGAATGGTTTTTGACCCCAGCCACCCGGATGCTGACTCAGACGGATACGTTGAAATGCCCAATATTAATATTGTCACTGAAATGGTGGATATGATTTCAGCTTCTCGGGCGTATGAGGCCAATGTGACTGCGCTGCAATCAACCAAAGGCATGGCGCAAGCGGCCATTCAGATTTAAATTCTACTGGAAAGATATTTTATGACAGAACACATTAACGGAACACAAGCATTTTTAAACCCGCTTTTACAAAACAAGGCATTGTCTTCAGATGCTGTTGGACAAAAGACTGCAATGGCTTCAGCGGATGCCCCTGCTGGCAATATGCTGGATGCTTTTGGGGATCTCATTAAAACCCAAATGGAGACCATCAACCAGCTTGAAGGTGAAGCCAATGATGCCAAAGTCACCTATGCAAGCGGCGGGGATATTGAGCTGCACAGTGTGATTTTGAGTGCTGAGCGCGCTGATTTGTCGCTGAATCTGGCGATGCAGGTGCGCAATAAAATTATCGATGCCTACCAGGTTTTTGAACGAATGTCGGTTTAATATGGCCCTGATTTTTCAAGCTGGTTCTGAGCAGCTTTTCAAGATTTCATTTGTTTTATGAATGCTTGTTAGCCAATAAACAGAAGTAAATAGAAGTAATTATAGAAGTTAGTAATGAGTAAAAATCCAACGGCACTATTGTCTGACTTTGGTGGCCGGTTGCAGGCGCTAAGCTTGAATCAGAAAATTTTGCTGGGCACGTTGGTGATTGGCATGCTGCTTTCCACTGTCTTTATTTTTCAGAAAAC
Organism: Cyanobacteria bacterium P01_H01_bin.74; assembly: GCA_038745945.1. Classification (GTDB taxonomy): domain Bacteria; phylum Cyanobacteriota; class Vampirovibrionia; order Vampirovibrionales; family Vampirovibrionaceae; genus JBCDLA01. The sequence continues at coordinate 17,548 of JBCDLA010000028.1, forward strand.
CAACGATGATTACGACATTCTCTACGACAACATGAGCTTGCCTGATGCGGCAGCAGCAGTGGAGAAACTGCAAAGCATGAATGAGCCCTACCGGGTGGTTAATGGGGGGCATACAATTTTGGTGCCACGGGTTAAAAAGAACGATCTGGTGCTTGCCACCGCCAACGAGTTGACCAGTGATGAAACCGTGAACCTTTCAAAAATTCCACCAGTGCTTCAAGGCGACATTCAGAAAGAGTGGATTAAGAAGTTAAATACCCAGGAAATTGAAACCGTTCTCTCTTCCATTCATGGCATTAAAAAAGCCCGGGTTATTGTCAGTCAGCCAGAGTACAATGTGTTCAGTGAAGACAGTGAAGCTGTTACTGCCTCGGTAATGCTGGTTGTTAATCCTGGTTTCCGCTTGCACAGCGACCGTATTAAAGTGATTAAAAACCTGGTTGCCCATGCGGTTCCTGGACTGGCGGCAGAGAATGTGGCCATTGCTGATAACTCAGGTAACCCGTTGTCTGATGCAACGGGCAGTGGGGCCTCCAGCAACAGCGAAGCCTTTCGACGGCAGAAACTGTTTGAAGAGTCTGTCACCCGAAAAGTGTTGGCCATTCTGGTTCCGGTTGTTGGCAAAGAAAACACGGTGGTCTCGGTCAGTGCCACCATGAATTTTGATCAGGCGCAATCGGATATTAAACGGGTTATTCCCACCGTTTCAAGCAGTGGTGATTCCCGTGCGCTGGGCTTGCCCATCAGCGAGCAAATTGATACCGAAGAATACAACGGCGCCCCAGAGACAAAACCAGATTCTCCGGTGGGAGAGCCCGGGGTTAAAAGCAATTCAACCCCCAAATACCAGGGCAGTAGCACTGAAAAAAACGGCAAAAACAATTACCGCCACACCAAAAGCACAACCAACTTTACAACCTCATCCGAGCATAAAAAAGTGGTGTATGCCTCAGGTTTTGTGGAACGGATGACGGTGGCTGTTGTACTCAACAAAGTACTAACCTCAAAAGAGACTCAGGAAATTAAGCAACTGGTTGAAAGTGCCGCAGGAATAAATACCGCACGGGGCGATCTGGTTGAAATCAAGGGATTCCAGTTCTCTGAGCCGTTAAAAAACAATGAAAAGGAACTGGTTGAAGCCGCAGAGACCGCACAAACCCAGAATTTCTACTTGCAGCTGGCCAGTGTCATTGCCATGTCGATCCTCTCCTTTGTGGCCTTGTTTATTTTCTACATGCTGTTTAAAAAGCCATCGGCGTCCAAATATGCTGAAGGTGAAGCGATTGCTGATGAATACGGCAACTATATTCAAGAGTCTTCATCCGGCACAATGGCTTTGGCCAGCGGTGAAGAAGATCCTGTTTTTGAAGCCTTGGATACCCGGATGGATCCTGAGATTGAGCACATGAAAGCATCCATTTCAACGCTGGTTGAAGATGACCCTGAAGAAGCTGCCCGGGTCATAATGACGTACATGAAAGATGTTTAGCGATCGTATCGGATAATCTTCTGATAGATAAACCCTTGAAATCTCGTGCATAAACTGTATGCATAAACTTTTGAAACCGCTGAAAATGCTGGGACTTTGCCGCCATGGCCAATGAAATGTTAAGTGTCAAATACATGACGCAATCACAAAAGGTTGCAGCACTGCTGATTGCATTGGGCCCAAAAACGGCGTCACAGATTTTAAAAAGCATGCAAGACAACAGCGATGTTGAAATGATATCGCTTGAAATTGCCTCCATGCAAAAAATCCCGCCGGAAACCCTTGGAGAAATTCTGGCAGAGTTTTATAAACTGTTTGAAGCCAGTGGCTACCTGGCTACGGGTGGGGTCGGTTATGCCAGAAAGCTTTTAGAAGACGCTTTTGGCGATACCCAAGCCGATAAAATTCTGGAACGCCTGGTTGCCAATATGCAGGCCAACCCATTCGACTTCTTTAACAACGCCGATCCCGCACAGCTTGCAACCTCGTTTCAAAGTGAAAATCCGCAACTGGTTGCCCTGGTGCTGGCCTATTTAAAACCTGACCGGGCAGCTGGCATTCTCAGTGATTTGTCGCCGGAAATGCAGTCCAGTGTTGCCTTACGAATTGCCGATATGGACAGAACCAACCCAGAGGTGCTGCGGGAAGTTGAACGGATTATGGAGAACAAGTTCTCCTCGGTTGTCAATACCGACTTTACCCAGGCTGGTGGGGTTGAATCGCTGGCCGATATTATTAACCGCAGTGACCGGACCACGGAAAAAGCCATTTTAGATAGCCTGGAGGTCAAAGATCAGGAAATTGCAGAACAGGTCAGAGAACTGATGTTTGTGTTTGAAGACATTGTTCAGCTGGATGACAAATTTGTCCAGCGGTTCTTGCGCGAGGTTGACACAAAAGATCTGGCACTCTCGCTGAAAGGCGCCAATGAAGAGGTGAAAGACAAAATCTTCAAGAATATGTCAGAACGGGCTAGTGCCATTCTTAAAGATGATATGGATTACATGGGGGCTGTTCGTGCCAAAGATGTTCAGGAAAAACAGACCTATGTGGTCAGTGTCATCAGGGCGCTGGAGTCTGCCGGTGAAATTTCAATTCTGCGCAGCGATGAAGCCGATGATTTTATTAATTAACGGGTTTTTCAGCGATAAAAATTAAACCTTAACAATAAAACCGAAACCGGATTTATGAAAAGACAACCCTCAAAATATCTGGCAAATCAAGAAGGTAAGGACAACAAAAATGCCGTCTTCAATGGGGGCAACCAGGTTGAAATTGGCCATCCAATTGCACTCGATCCGGATGCCGATTTAACGCAAAGTGTCCAGACCTCTCTAGAGATACTGGCCAAAAACCATTTGCAGGAAACCGAAGCCCAGGGCAACTCGATTTTAGATGAAGCAACCACAGAGGCCCGTGCCATTATTGCAGAGGCAAAAGCCGAAGCAGAAGCCATCATGCAAAATATGGCCCAGTTAAAAGAAGCAGCTTACGAAGAGGGGTTTAAGGCTGGCTTTACTGATGGCTACAATGACGCCACACAGACCGTTGCCCAGGAAACGTTGGAAAAAGTGCAGTCAGCCAATATGCTGCTGGAAACAGCCTATCAGGCCCAGAAGAAAGTCTTAAGTCAGTTTAAAGACGAGGCAGTTTATATTTTAGGCCGGGTTGCCAAAAAAATCTTTGGCCGTTCTTTTCAGGATGATCCCGCCCTGATGGCGGCAATGGTTGACGCTGCGGTCAAAAGCCTGTACTTAACCGGAAAAATCCAGGTGGTCTTAAATCCGGCGGTCATTCAACAGTTGCGGCAAGCTGCTGAACAGTCCGCTGAAACACTTAAAGAAGAAAATTCAGAAAGCTCAGAAAAGTCAGGTGCTGCTGACGAAACCAAAGATCCGCTGGACCGCTTTGAATTTATTGCTGATGAGAAACTAAGCGAGACCCAGATATTTATTGTGGGGTCTCGGTCCTGCATTAACCTGACCCCCGATCAGCAAATTGACACCATGCTATCCGTTGTTGGCCCTGAAATTGAATTGCCAGACCCTGAATTACTGAACCCTGAGCTGCCAGAAACCGATTCTGGCTTGGCACCGTAAAACAGTTCATTGTTTTAGGCCTTATCAAACGATGCCTTTTGAAAGCTTTGCCCATGCCTGCGTTGCCCAATCAAACTGAATATACCCCCCCTGCAACAAATCAGGCATTAACCCGGTGGGACCGCCTGATTGACAAACTCAACCCCTATCAGTCTGTGGGACAAGTGGAGCAGGTGATTGGTCTGGTTATTGAGTCCCGGGGTCCCAAGGCCAAACTGAGCGATGTCTGCCGAATTGAAACCGATGACCCAGCCAATCCTGAAGTTTTGGCCGAAGTGGTGGGCTTTAAAGAAGGCCGTCTGTTGTTAATGCCACTCGGAGAAATGAGTTTATTGTTTGTAGGAGCCCGGGTTTACAATACGGGTAAGCCGTTTTGCATTCAGGTAGGCCATGAAATGATAGGACGGGTTTTGGATGGTCTGGGCAATCCCATTGATAACCGGTTTCCAATTTCTTGTAGCAACACGACGGCATCCATTCAGTCTCAGGCACCCCATCCGCTCAGGCGTTCAGAAATTACTGATCCTGTTTCTCTGGGTATACAATCGATTGATGGCTTTCTGACTGTTGGCAAAGGCCAGCGGGTTGGCATTTTTGCAGGCTCAGGGGTGGGTAAAAGTACAACGCTGGGCATGGTTGCACGCAATGCTGATGCCGACTTGAGTGTCATTGCCTTAATTGGCGAGCGGGGTCGGGAAGTTCAGGATTTTATTCAGAATGCTTTGGGCCCTGAAGGCATGGCCCGGGCCATCTTGATTGTATCCACTGCCGAGCAGCCGGCGCTCTCTAAGATTAAAGCGGCTTTGGTTGCAACCACCATTGCTGAGTATTTCAGAGAAGCCGGAAGAAAAGTGTTGCTGATGATGGACTCGTTAACCCGGGTTGCCATGGCCCTCCGGGAAGTGGGTCTGGCCATTGGAGAACCCCCGACCACCCGCGGCTACACGCCCAGTGTGTTTGCCTTTATGCCAAAATTGCTGGAACGTAGCGGCAATTCAGCAGCGGGATCTATTACAGGGCTTTACACGGTATTGGTTGAAGGCGATGATATGAACGAACCGGTTGCCGATATGGTGAGAGGCTTGCTGGACGGCCATATTGTGCTGAGCCGCCAGCTTGCTGAGCAAAACCACTTTCCGGCAGTGGATGTTCTGGCATCGGTGAGCCGGCTGATGCCGCACATTGCCACCCCAGAGCATCAGGAGGCAGCTGGAAAACTGCGCAATTTAATGGCGCTTTACAAAAAATCGGAGGATCTTATTACCATTGGGGCCTATGCCCCTGGCAGCAATCCCAAACTGGATATTGCCGTGAAGCTTCATGAGGAGATAAAAGCCCTGTTGTGCCAGGGCATTGCAGAAAAGTTTTCACTGGAAGAAACCCTTGACTGTATGCGGGCATTGGTTGCTAAAATTCCTGGTAATGCTTAAGAAAAACGTTTTGATAGGGTGGTGTTATATTTAGCAATGTATAAATCAATGGCTCACGTGTATGACTGGTCTGGCAGTCTGGCTTTTTCTGAGCTGGTTTATAAACAGATTACCGAAATTTTTGAGCAGCAGGCCATTATACCCCCAGCACAGGTTCTGGATCTGGCCTGTGGTACGGGTTCGTTAACAAAATTGCTTGCTGAAAATGGTTATTCTGTGACTGGCATTGACAGTGAGCCTGCCATGCTGGCTCTGGCCGAGAAGAAATGCGCTGGATTGTCTCCACAACCTCTATTTTTACCGGGTGATATGCAGGATTTTCACTTAGAAACCCAGGTAGACGCCGTTTTGTGCCACTACGACAGCTTGAATCACCTGTCGAATGAAACAGAACTGCAGGCAACGTTTACTCGGGTTTATGAGGCATTAAAGCCGGGTGGCTTTTTTTTGTTTGACTTAAACACCCTTGAAAATTACGAGACCTTCTGGACAGGAAAAGACACCGATGAAGGCCCAAATTACCAACTGAAAACAACGGCAAGCTTTAACAAAGAAACGTTTAAGGCCAGTGTGGATTTTATACTACTGGAATATGATGAAACGGGGCAACTGACCCAACAAACAGACACGTTACACGAAGTTTACTTTAATGAAAGTGCTGTCAAAGAATACCTTAAGCTGGCTGGCTTTGACTTTGTTCAGCAGTCTGAACTGCAAAATCCGATGGCATTGGCCACAGAGGCGGCACTGAAAACATTTTGGGTTTGCCAGAAGCAACAGTAATGTTGCTAAAAAACGATTTTATCTTGCAAAAACAGATTGAACCGTGATAGAAAACAATATTATGTTTGAAGTTATGGTTGAAAAACATTTTGCAGCAGCCCATCACCTGATTAATTACAGGGGAAAGTGTGAAAACCCTCACGGGCACAACTATGTTGTACAGGCTTATGCCGAAAAAGATACGTTGGATAAAGCCAATGTCTCCTTTGATTTTTCAGTGATGAAAGGGGCTTTAAAAGAGATTATCAACACCCTGGATCACACCGATTTGAATACATTGCCCGATTTTGTGGGCGAAAGTCCCAGTGCTGAATTTATTTCACGCTACATCTATAATCGAATGAAAAAAACAGTGCCTGAACTTACCAAAGTTATTGTGTATGAAACACCAACACAGTATGCTTGCTATTTTGAAAAAGAGAACTGAGTTTACGAGAGTCCGCCAAGAAAATCAGGCAAGACAGATTCAGTTGGTTTAAAAAATAGGGTTTAGGGCTCAAATTTCAGAAACAGTAAATTTTAATAATAACTCTGTTGGTAAAGTCTTAACTGTTACAAGTAGGTAATTCATTCAAGTCAAATTATTGAGCCTATTACAACGGTTCGACCCATGTAACAATGTGTGTACTGCATAACACGAGATTTTCTCTTTGTCTTTTTAAGCTTATTAGACAGAGCAGTTGATTCTATTGGGCAAAAAGTAGGCAAGCACGGTAAGGTATTAAAAATTTGGGTTGTCAGGTTTAAAATGCCCACTTAAAAAAATACAGCTTCCAAAAGTAAAACAAAGAAGGAAAATCATTATGGGTAGTCAGTCGATTGGAGCACAGCAACCGCAAATAGCATTTTCAGGTAAAAATAAAACCTCCAGTACTGCCAAACAACATCAGCAGGTCCAATATAATATTTCCTCTTTTCAAAGTTTGAGTTTGGCTGTTGACACAAATGACAAAGCAGCCATTCAAGAGGCGTTAAAAAGCCCCCATTTTACTTTGCAAGGTTTACAGACGATTATTAAGTCTAATGGTTTTAAAACCCTTGATCCAGACTCTAAAAAAGCAATTCAGGCCGAATCTCAACTCAGAAAAGCCTTAACAAATAACGATCATAGAGCTTTTAGAGATCTTTTAAATTTGGAAGTAAAGGATGGGTGGGAATATGTGTCAAAAGGCGATCCTCGTGCTAAGGGTCTGGTTTTAACCCCTGAAAAACTCAAAGCCATTGCGGCAAAAGAATCGCATGATTACATAATAGCTGGCCTTAAAAAGGCTGCGCAATACCTTGAGAACCCAGGCATTACTCCGACAGGCACAAGTCAGCCTAAGCCTTCTTCTCAAAGTGCTTCTGCCAGTAAAGTTCAAATTAAACTTGCTTCTCAAAGTCCTTCTGCAAAATCAGCTAATACACAAGCAGGACAATATGGCACTTCTTTTAGTAATCAGCCCGTATCAATAATAAGCAAATTCACATCTTATGTGAAGGCGGTGTTTGCCAAGCTTTTTAGTTAAATCAATTGCTGATGCTATAATTACAATTAAAGCTTAGTTACATCCTGGCAAAAAAAGGGGTTTCTGGTCTTGATACAACCGGTTGATTTGATTTTTGGTATAATTAACTGTTTATGTCACACTAAATAGGTCATTTGTCTTTTTAGTGTGCCAAGCCCGTTAAAATCAATCCAAAAATAACTGCCTCATGCTCGATATCATCAAAAAAATACTGCCGGATCCCAATGCCCGAAAAATAAAAAGCCTGAGTACCACAGTTGATTTAATTAACCAGATGGCGCCTGAGATTGAAGCATTGTCGGATCAGGCCCTGGTAGAGAAAACAGCTATATTTAAACAATTGTTGGCTGAGCGGGAAACATCACCCGAGCAAGCACAAGACCGGGTTCTGGAAAAAAATGTCTTGGATATGATGCTGCCAGAAGCCTTTGCCGTTGTTAGGGAAGCCAGCAAGCGGGTTTTGGGAATGCGTCATTTTGATGTGCAATTGCTGGGTGGCATTGTTTTGCACAACGGGGGCATTGCAGAAATGCGGACCGGTGAAGGAAAAACACTGGTTGCCACGCTGCCTGCTTACTTAAATGCGCTTTCGGGCAAAGGGGTGCATGTTGTCACCGTCAATGATTATCTGGCCAAGCGGGATGCTGAATGGATGGGCCAGCTCTATAATTTTCTGGGACTAAGTGTGGGTGTGGTTTTATCCGATCAGCGCGGATTTGACAGTAGCGCTCAAAAAAGACAGGCTTATGCCGCAGACATCACGTATGGTACCAACAATGAGTTTGGTTTTGACTATCTGCGCGATAATATGGCAACCAGTAAGCCTCAACTTGTCCAGCGCGATTTTAACCATGCCATTATTGATGAGGTGGACAGTATTCTGATTGATGAAGCCCGAACGCCACTAATCATCAGCGGTAGATTGGAGCAATCAGCAGAACTCTATCAGGCCATGGCCCAAGTGGCTCCGCAGCTTTCCGTTGATTCGGATTATACGGTGGATGAAAAAGCAAAAAATGTGGTTCTTACTGAAGAGGGTATTGACAAGGCCCAGGAGATTTTGGGGATTGAGGATCTTTTTGATATCCAGCACAATATGGCCCACCATCTGCTTCAGGCACTAAAAGCCCAGGAATTGTTTAAAAACGACATCGACTATATGGTGAAAAATGATGAGGTGGTCATTGTCGATGAGTTTACTGGCCGTTTAATGGAGGGCCGTCGGTGGAGTGACGGTTTGCATCAGGCGGTTGAAGCCAAAGAAAATGTGCCCATTCAAGATGAAACACAGACTCTGGCCAGCGTGACGTTTCAGAACCTTTTTAGGCTTTATCCTAAACTGAGTGGGATGACAGGAACAGCTGTTACCGAAGAGGCTGAATTTGGCAAAATCTACAACCTTTCGGTGACTTGCATTCCCACCAACCGCAGTGATGCCAGAAAAGATCTCGCAGACACCATTTATAAAACCGAGCGGATTAAGATGTACAAGGTGGTTGAAGAAATTGTTGATTACCACTTGAAAGGACGCCCTGTTCTGGTGGGTACCGTGTCGATTGAAAAATCAGAAGGGTTGTCACATCTGTTGACTTATCCGGTGGAATTGTCTCGACATCTGAGTGAAAAGGCTTCCCGGCTTAGTGAACAGCTTCAGCAGCTTGCCCCACAACTGTATGAACGACTTGCTGCAGCCTTGAAATACCCGGATGCGGCCTCGCCTAAAGATTTTTTAAGCGTACTGGATGATGCTCCTGCTGATTTGGCAATGCTATTGGAAGGCACCGCCGCAACGGTTCAAGCGGTCCAAGTCATTAAAAAAGGCCTGCCACATAAGGTCCTGAATGCCAAGCATCATGCAGAAGAAGCATTGATTGTCGCCCAAGCGGGTAGAAAAGGGGCAGTGACCATTGCCACCAACATGGCTGGCCGCGGAACTGACATTTTATTGGGTGGAAACCCTGAGTATATGGCCAGAAGTGCGTTTTATGAACAGGACAAGGGCATTGACTGGTTGGAGGTTCCTGAGGAAGATCGCACCAAAGCCATTGATTCCAAAAAGCAGATAACGGAATCAGAAAAAGCGGATGTATTGAATGCTGGCGGTTTGCACATTATTGGGACAGAGCGTCATGAGTCTCGAAGAATAGACAACCAGCTTCGAGGTCGGGCGGCTCGGCAAGGGGATCCTGGCTCGACGCATTTCTTTTTATCACTGGAAGACGGCTTGATGCGAAAATTTGGCGGGGACCGTATTGCGGGCATTATGGACTTGCTGCGGGTTGATGAAACTTTGCCCATTTCAGCCGGGATGGTCTCAAAAGCCATTGAAGGTGCCCAACGCAAAGTGGAAGCCTACTATTTTGATATCCGCAAAAATGTTCTGCAATACGATGATGTTTTAACGGAGCAGCGCCAATTGATTTATGCGCAGCGAAAAAAAGTGCTGAACGGTGAAAATCTTCGCAGTTCAATTTGCCATATGATTGAGCAAGTAGCAACCCGTCTGGTTAACAACCACCTTCCCCCGGGGACAACCCCGCAAGAATGGGATGAAAACGCCTTGCCAGAACTGTTAACGGTTTTCCATACCATTATGCCGCAGTTGGCCACACAAATGACGGCAGAAACCCTTGCTGAACTTTCTCAGGAAGAGGTAGTTCAAACGGCTAAAACCCAGAGTCTGGCCTTGTACGACACCCTTGAAAATGAGCTCACTCAGGTCTCTTCTCATCTGGAAGCCACCCATGGGGTTCGGATATCCGGGCTCGAAGAAGAAATAAGCGAAAAAGAAACAAACCCAAAAAAAATAAACGCCGAGGGAAACCGCGCGCAACAAAATGGAATCAATGACACTAGTCGTACAGCGCACTCATCGACAGAAACCCTTGCTGAACGCAATCATCCGCTTCGTGCCATTGAGCGGGAAATTCTGCTGGCCAACATTGACACCCGCTGGACTGATTACCTGCACAATCTTGACGGGCTGCGAGAAGGCATTGGCTTGCGGGCATACGGCCAAAAAGATCCCCTCATTGAGTACAAGCGCGAAGCCTACGATATGTTTCAGACCCTGACCTATGACATACAGCGCGATACAGTGATGATGCTGTTTAATACCCGTATTGAAATTGATATGCAAGGTTTGGCAGACCTGCCCTTTGTCCAGGAAAATGACGATGCTGTGACCAATCCCACCGTTTAGTGACAACCGTGCTTTGTTGCCAAAGTCAAAATTAGTCATCTCATAGCCATAAAAAGGTATCCCAAGTATTCTCCCAATGCGCAAAAACCCTTCTTGTTTTATGAAAACCGCATTAAACAACCTGATTCAATGGGTGTTTGGTGCTTTCATTGTTGCCCTGTGCTTAAGCGTGCCAAACATAAGCCTGGCCAGTAGCATTCCGCCGCTGGATGCCAAAGTGCTTGCTGAAGCGGATGGCAAGTTTATTATGATGGATTTTTACTCGTCCTACTGTGCAACATGCCAGGCCATGGATCCGTATTTAAAAATGCTGGCGAAAAAACAAAAGAAACAATTGCTTATTAAACACATCGATATTGGGACACCTGAAGGCAAACAATACATTACAGCGTACGGCATCGACGGCACACCCACGTATGTTTTATTTAGTAAAGCTGGTGAGCCGGTGTATAAAATGAGTGACAGAATTTCCCCAGTGGTGCTTGAAAAACAGTTTTTACGGATTGCCCGCCAGTTGCGCCCGGTGTTTTTATCGGATGCACTGGCTTTGCCTGATGATCATTTGTCGGGAACATCGCCGCTGGCCAGTTTGATATTGCTGGCCGTTGAAAAACCGGCTTGCTCGCGGTGCGATACCATGCGGCCTTTTTTAAAAGGGTTTGAGCTGGCTCAAAACAATGGATTAAAAGTGATTTATGTTAATCAAACCTCTGATGCAGGGCAACAATTAACCAAGGCACTGCGTATCAAGTCAGTACCTACTTATGTGTTGCTGGATAATGGGTATTCCAGTTTTCAAAATGCCAACACCCGGGGTGAATTACTCACATTGAAAGGCAGTATTGAACCCAAACGCCTGTGGCATTTAATCCGGATGTTCTCAGCCACAGGCCTAGAATGAGTCTAATGCTGGTAAGAACTCAAATTCGAAGGCCTGCTGACTCACTTTTCTAAAAGCTTTTTCTCCCAAATAGTCTTGGAAACCCAAATCTTCTTCTTGGTTTTGTAGTTTCCACAGATTCATTTTTAGCTGTTTGGGCATCTCTTCCGTAGATGGGTTTCACATCTTCTTTATAAAATGCGTGTAAATTATCTATTTTTGTCTTTAGGCAGTGTTGACAATTATTTAAGCCATAGCGTGATAGCAGCAAGACAAATAAAGCTGAGGAAATTCACATCGAGCTTTCATACCGGGTTGCTACTCTTCTAAAGTTTTTGAGCTTGTTAAACAATCGCTCAACAAGAT